>JAXDMH010000736.1:0-6802 GCA_034666225.1 Myxococcales bacterium | reverse complement strand
CACGTTCGTGCAGCACAATCGCCTGCTGGTCTCGATCTGCAACGCCATGGGACTGCCCAGCGTGACGAAGTTCGGGGCCATGGACATGGGGTCGGGGCCGTTGCCCGGCCTGTTCGTCTGACGGGCTGTCCGTCTGGCGGCGCCCGGCATCGCGTTCTATCGAGACGACGAGGCGGCGGCTGGGCTGCGCAGCACTTCGGTGCTGGAGCAGCGGTCAATCGGTCCCAGCGACAACACCGACGTGCTGGCGTTCTCGATGATCTGAGCGGTGGGCCGCACCAGAATGTTCGACAGTGCGCGCAGTTCATCGAGGCGATCCGTCAAACAGGACATGCGCAGGTCCAGCACCTGGGCTGATTGATCGCGCCGATAGTTGGTGGCGTCGCACGCATCCTTGTAAGACGCCGACCAGTCAGCGACGTATTTGTCCATCATCTGAGAGAGATTGGTGAAGCTGGTGCGGCTGCGGGCGTTGGCCCAGCCCCACGACGAAGACCGACCGGTGCTGGTGGTCTTGCGGTTCTCCTGGCCGTTGTTACGAAACGCGGTCTCGATGGCCGCCCGGCGGGACCCGCTGGACCCCGAGGACTCCCAGACACCGGTAAAGCGCTCGGTCGGCACCACACACAACGACTGGCGATTGACGCGGCCAAAGGTCAACCCGCCGATCACGGCCGTCAGCAGCAGCAGCCCGGCGACCGCCCCGATCAGGAGGTTTGCGCGCGGGCGGGATTGGCGTTCCAGGTCTGCCAAAAGGCCGTTCATCGACGGATAGCGGTCGGCCGGGGCCAGGGACAGACCGCGACGCAGGACGCGCAAAATGGCGGCGGGGACCTGGGTGCGCGGAGGCGGCGGCTTGACCCGGCCCGCCAGCACGTTGCCGGTCAGCTCGGGCATGGTCACACCGTCGAAAGGGCGCGTGCCGTACAGCGCCTCGTAAAGGGCGATGCAGAAGCTGAACTGGTCAGTGCGGGCGTCGGCGGTCTGACCAAGAAACTGTTCCGGCGCCATGTAGGCGGGCGTTCCCAGCATGGCCCCGGTCTGGGTCAATTTCGTGTGAGGATCCGATTGCAGCGCGGGGGGAAGGTCGGCGATCGCTGGCCGGGCAAGGTCCATGGTCTCGTCCAGCGCCACCGAGGAATGGACCGGTCTGGAGGCAACGGGCGGTCTCTCCAGTAGCGACGGCGACTGTGACTGTGGTTCGGGTTCGCGCAGGTCGGTATAGCGAACCAGACCGAAATCCATGACGCGAACGTCGCCGTCAATGCGAACCATCACGTTGTCCGGCTTGAAGTCGCGGTGAACCAGATTGGCTTCGTGCGCGTGCTGCAGGCCGCGACCGGCGGCGATGAAGACCTTGATGATCTCCCGCCAGGTGCGAGGTTTTGCGTGCAGCCAGAAGGTCAGCGTTCCGCCTTCGATGAACTCCATCGCGATGAACACGCGATCCTCATAGGTGCCGACGTCGTGAACGACGACCACGTTCGGGTGCGACAGCTTGGCGATGGCCTGGGCTTCGCGCAGAAGGCGTGTTTTTCCGTCGACGCTGCCCACGCTGGTCCCACGTCTGACGCGCAGAAGCTTGATGGCCAACCTGCGATCGAGGTCGGGATCGTACGCGCCGTACACCTCGCCCATGGCGCCGCGTCCCAGCCAGCTGAGCACGACGTAGCGGCCGATGGCGGAGCCCCGGCGAACCAGCGTGTCGGTATCCAGATTCGGTTCTCTCACCTCACCAGACCTTGGGTGCTATTGCGGCGTTCCATTGCACTGCGAATGCGTGTCGCCATGTTTGTATCGGCGCCTGGGGCAGACATCTGGAACGACAATTCGATCATCTTCGTCATGCGGCAGCCTTGTTACACTCATTACGGATAATCACAGTGGAGGTTTCTGTGATTTGAGTGGTGCCGGTGCTCAGACGAAAGGCACCAGATAAAGCGCCCCCAGCGGGGGCAGCGTCAGATTGATGGAGAACGGCCGGCCCTGGGCGGGCACCGGGGTCGCTTCGACGGCGCCGAAATTTCCCTGGTTGCTGCCGCCAAAGCCCGCCCCGTCGGTGTTGAGGGCTTCGGACCAGATTCCTTCCGCGGGAACACCCAGGCGGTAGTTGAATCTGGGGACTGGCGTACAGTTGAACACAGCCAGCACCGGCCGCGCCCCGGATTGTCCCCGGCGCAGGAAAGCATAGACGCTGGTGTCGACGTCGTCGGCGGCAATCCAGTCGAACCCGCCCGGTTCGATGTCCCACTGGTGCAGCGCCCGTTCCTGCCGGTAGAGACGGTTGAGTTCGCTGATCAGCAATTGAACCTGGCCGTGCCGCGGCGATTCGTGCAGCAGATGCCAGTCCAGGCTGCGGTCATGGTTCCATTCGCGGCGCTGGGCGAACTCGCCGCCGGCGAACAGCAGCTTTTTCCCCGGCTGGGCCCACATGAACGCGTACAGAAGGCGCAGCGTCGCGAATTTTTGCCAGTCGTCGCCCGGCATTTTCTCCAGCAGAGACCGTTTGCCGTACACCACCTCGTCGTGCGACAGCGGCAGCACGAACCGTTCGCTGAAGGCGTAAAGACCGCGGAAGGTCAGCTTGTGGTGATGGTCGCGACGAAAGAGGGGGTCGATGGAAAAATATTCCAGCGCGTCGTGCATCCAGCCCATGTCCCACTTCAACGAAAAGCCCAGGCCACCGACGGCGGCGGGGTGGGTGACCAGGGGCCAGGCCGTGGATTCCTCGGCGATGGTTTGCACGTCGGGATGCTGTCTGTAGACGGCCTGGTTGAAGGTGCGCAGGAACTCTATGGCCGCCAGGTTTTCGTTTCCGCCGTGCTGATTGGCCACCCACTGGCCCGGGCCGCGGCCGTAGTCGAGGTACAGCATCGAGGCCACGGCGTCCACGCGCAGGCCGTCCAGGTGATAGCGATCCAGCCAGAACAGCGCGTTCGACAGCAAGAAGCTGCGCACTTCATTGCGGCCGTAATTGAAGACGAAGCTGCCCCATTCCGCGTGGCGCCCCTGCCGGGGATCGGCGTGTTCAAAAAGGTGGGTGCCATCAAAGTAACTGAGGCCGTGTTCGTCCTCGGGGAAATGCGCCGGCGTCCAGTCGAGGATCACGCCGATGCCGGCCTGGTGCAGCGTATCGATGAACCACATGAAGTCCTGGGGCGAGCCGTAACGGGCGGTGGGCGCAAAGAAGGCCGTCACCTGATACCCCCACGAACCGTAGAAAGGATGCTCGGCCACCGGCATCAGCTCGACGTGGGTGAACCCGGTCCTCTGCACGTGCTCGACCAGGCGCGGGGCCATCTCGCGGTAGCTGAACAGGCGATCGGGGCGCGCCGGGTCGCGCATCCACGAGCCCAGGTGGACCTCGTAGATCGAGATGGGCGCCGACAGCGCGTTGCGGGCGCGTCGATGGTCCATCCAGACGCTGTCGCCCCATCCGTATTCCAGCGACGTGACGATCGAGGCCGTGCCGGGCGGCGGTTCGGTGGCGAAGGCGTAGGGATCCGCTTTGTCAACGGTATAGCCGCCATAGCGCGAGCGGATGCGGAACTTGTAACGGCAGCCGGCGCCCACGCCGGGCGCGAAGACTTCCCACACACCGGAGGCGCCCACGGCACGCAGCGGGAGCCGGTCCGCTGCCGACGTCCAGTTGTTCCAGTCCCCGATCACGTCGACGGTCTCGGCGTTGGGGGCCCACACCGCGAACTGCGTGCCGCTGCGATTGTCGACGGAGGCTGGATGCGCCCCCAGCTTTTCATAGAGGCGGGCGTGCGTGCCCTCGCCCAGCAGAAAAAGGTCGATGTCGCCGAAGCGCGGTGGTGCCTGCAGGTTCCCGGCGGGGGTCATCCGGAGCCTTTCGACGTGGCCAGCGCCACCAGGCCGCGCAGCGGGATGTCGATCCAGTCGGGGCGGTTGTTCATTTCATAGTCGACCTCGTAGATCACCCGTTCCAGCTCGTAGAACCGCAGCATCAATGACAGCTGTTCGGGCGCGGTCTGCGCCCGCGGTGCGCTGGGCGCTGGTGGTCGAGCGGGAAGGAAAGGCGCGCCCTGCACCCGGTCCAGGTAGGCGCGCAGGAAACCGGCGCTGACCGCCTGTTTCCAGGCGACCACAAACTGCTGCAGCGCCGGCGACGGCTGGGCGCTGGCCCCGGGCGCTGCCCGCTCGCGCAAGACCGCCTCGGGCGCATAGTCGAAAGAGCGCAGCATCCCCACCACATCACGCAGCGGCGAGGCCTTGGCCCTTCTTTCGGACAGCGGCCGACCGGGCTCGCCCTCGAAGTCGATGATGATGAAATTGTCGCCGCGGCACAGGACCTGGCCCAGGTGCAGATCGCCGTGGATGCGCGTCTTCATGACGGCGAAGTTCTCCTGCTTGAAGAGATCGAGGAGACCGGTAAGGCGCGCGCGTTCGGCGCTGGCGGGGTCCAGCAGGCGCTGGACGTCCTGGCGCAACGGCGGCGGCAGCGCCGCCAGGTGCTGGGGCAGCAGGCCGACGACCCGTTGCCACATGGCTTGCACGCGCGCGACGGCGGCGGAGCGATCCGGTTCAGTCAACGGCTCTGGCGCGATGGCCGGATCGGCGACGCCATTGGTGGCGGCGGCGTCGAAGAGGGCGATGTGAATCTCGGCGGTTCGTTGGCCCAACGTTTGGCTACGCCCCACAGACCAGGCCAGCCGCTCCGCTGCCGGGCCGGACTGTGCCTGCGCCGGTGCGGCCAGCACCAGATCGAAGGCGCGCCGCAGCTCTTGCAGCGTGACCGACCAGGCGTCACCGTCGTTGCGCAGATATTCGTGAACGATGGCGATGCTGCTCTGGGCGCCCTGGTGATCGCGGTAGTGCAGCGACCCCAGCACGCGCGGGGTGGGCGGACGCCGCGGGTGCGCGGTGAGAAAGCGTCCCAGCTCCAGCTCGGGGTTGAGACCGGCGGTCACTTGCCGGTACGTCTTCAACAGGACTCGCTCGCCCAGAACGACGTTCGAATTGCTTTGCTCCGTTGCTGACGCCTTGGCCGGCAGCGGCGCTGCCCCGATGATTTCGGACAATCCGGGATAGGCTTCGCCTTTCAGCTCGCCGGCCCGGCCTGCGGCGATCTGCCCGTCGCGGATGAAGGTCAGCAAGGTGGCAGCCAGCTGGCCGGTGACCAGACCGTCCAGCAGTACGCCGGCGCCGTCCAGCCAGGCGATGACGGCCTCGGGTGCGGCGCCGGCCAGGTCGCGCGCCTGATCGGCGGCGGCGTACAAGAGCGGGATGACGTAGGCGTCGGATTCGCCTTCCTGATAGTCGATCGCCAGCATCACAAGCGCCGCGCGTGTGGCCGAGCGGTTCGCGGCATCCAGCGGAATGGCGTCGGCGATGCGGACAGCGCGCGGCTTGCGACTCTTGGCGCGGAACCAGCGCCGCGGTCGCACGTAGGCCAGCAGGGCATCGGCCAGCGCTCCCTCTGCGCCCGGGCCCGGTGTTTCCGGCGTCAGGATCTCCGGCCAGGTTCCGCTCACGCGCGGAGCGACGGAGGCGGCGGATGGCGCATTGACCGTCATAGGTAGTACTCGAAGGCCTTCTCGGAACGGAGGTGGCGACGCACGCGGAAGACATGCGCGGGCATCGTTCGCGGATCCAGGTCGACGAAGACCCGGCGGCTGCTCCACAGATAGCGGGCGTCGCTGAGCAGATCGTGAACCTGAAACGACGCGTGTCTGTGCAGGCCCAGGGCCTTCAGATCCAGCGACAGCCAGCCGGTGTGCCGCAGGTGGGGATCCAGATTGACCACCACCAGGATCACCTCGTCCTTGGTTCGTCGCGCCCGGCTGTAACAGATGATGGCGTCGTTGTCGGTCTGGTGAAAGACGGTCCCGGTCAACCGTTGCAGCGCCGGGCTCTCGCGCCGGATGCGGTTCAGCCGCCGCAGCACCGGCGCCAGGGTGTGGGGCGCCTCCAGGTCCCACACCCGCAGCTGGTACTTTTCGTTCTGGGCGTATTCCTCGGCGCCCGGACGGGCCACCGTCTCTTGCAGCTCGAAGGCGGGACCGTAGATGCCCCAGCTGGGCGACAGCGTGGCGGCCAGGACGGCGCGCGCGATGAACGTCGCCCGCGTGCCGTGCTGCAGGTGCTCGGGCAGGATGTCCGGCGTGTTCGGCCAAAAATTGGGGCGAAAAAATTCCTTCAGATTTCCCCGCAGCAGCGTGCGCACGTATTCGGTCAGCTGGTCCTTGGTCGTGCGCCAGGTGAAATAGGTGTACGACTGCGAAAAACCAACCTTGGCCAGGGCGCGCATCAGCTTTGGCCGGGTGAAGGCCTCCGACAGGAAGATGGCGCGCGGCTCGTGGTCCTTGACGCTGGCGATGCACCAGCGCCAGAACAGCAGCGGCTTGGTGTGCGGGTTGTCGACGCGAAAGACGGTCACGCCCTGTGCGATCCAGAACAGGAAGACGTCGCGCAGCTCGTCCCACAGGCTTTCCCAGCCCGCGCCGGTGAAGTCGAAGGGGTAGATGTCCTCGTACGTCTTGGGCGGGTTCTCGGCGAACTGGATCGAGCCGTCGGCGCGGTGAAAAAACCAGTCCGGGTGCGCTTTCACATAGGGGTGATCCGGCGAGACCTGCAGGGCGACGTCCAGCGCCACCTGCAGTCCGTGCCCGCGCGCCGCGACGACGAAATGGCGAAAGTCGTCCAGGGTTCCCAGCTGCGCGTGCACCGCCTTGTGTCCACCGTCCGCGGCGCCGATGGCCCACGGGCTGCCGGGATCCTGGGCGGAGGCGTGCAGGCTGTTGTCCGGTCCCTTGCGGTGGGCGCGGCCGATGGGATG
>JAXDMH010000735.1:0-13499 GCA_034666225.1 Myxococcales bacterium | reverse complement strand
TCATCTTGTTCAGCAGGTACGCCAGCTGGGTCATCTCCCAGGTGCCGATCTTGATCAGCTGGTTGATGTTGTTCATGTTCCCGCCGTGGTGCGAGATGTTGTGGTGGCCGCCCGAGATCCCCAGGTTCTCGTAGGTCTGGTTGCTGACCGAGTTGCCCTGCATGAACGTGATGATGCGCGTGGCGTCGCACTGGATGGCCAGCACCATCAGGTCCAGCATGATCGGCAGGTGCTTCAGGTAGATGGCGTTGGGCTCGGCGTCCTGGGCCGAATTTTGCCCGATCTGCTGCGTGCTGCCGACCACCGTGCCGCCGATGGCCGACAGTGACGGTGGCGCCGTGCCCGGGCACGACGCGGAGGTGAACGTGGGGCCGGCGGCGGTGATTTGCATCTCCACCTCGCGCACGCCGGTCAGGAACTGGTCCAGCTTTGACGAGTCCCCCTTGCTCAGCTTGACGGCCAGGCTCTTGGCGTCGTTGGTGACGTAGTCGAGGACGCTCTTGCTGTAGAGCTGGCGCTTGGCGATGTCGGCCGCGGACGCCTTCGGATCGTAACCGCGAAACAGCGTGTTGAACGCCTGCAGCGGGTCGGTGATCTTCGGCACCGGCGTCTTGGCGTCTGACCACGAGACGTTGCGCGTGTACCCGCAGCTGTATCCGCTGTCGCAGCCGCCCGCCGATGCGCCGCCGTCCAGGCCCAGCTGCAGCGACGGCAGCCCCGGGGTCAGGTGGCCGACGGCCTGGGCGGCGATCTGATCGACGGAGATCCCCAGCTGCAGCGTCGGGCTGCTCTTGGCGGCGTGGGCGCAGGTGAGGAACGCGCACGTTCCGGAGGCGTGATCGCCCAGCCCCTCGGGCGCGGCCGGCGTGTTCTCGAGGCCGGTGATGACCGAGAAATCGGCGCGCAGGGGTTCCAGCGGCATCAAGATCGGCGGCGTCTGGTAGGCCGTCCCGGTGGTGGTGGGACGGAACGAATCCATCCAGAACCCGTTCGGCATCCACCAGTAGATGACCCGCCGCCGGGCGCCGGCCGCCTGCGCGCGCGCGGTGCGCGGCGCCAGCGATTCAAGAAAGGGCAAGCCGACGACGGCGGCGCCGCCACCCAGGAACAGGCGCCGCGACAGCGCGCGCCGCAGCCGTGGAACCGTCTTCATTGCATGCCTCCCGGGTACCCGCGCCGTGAAAGAAAGCTGGGACTGCTGACGATGCTGGTCAGCAGCTGCCCGAACTGCAGGCCGCCCTTCTTGAACTGATCGGTCATCGCGGCCAGCGCCGGGGCGTCCATGCTGTTCGGGCTGGTCAGATCGGGCGTGCGCCCCAGCGCGTACGTGAACAGCTTGTTCGCCAGACAGGCCGAGAACTCCGGATCGCTGGCGATGATCTGGGCCATCTCGGACTCACCGTTGAACTTCTGGCCGTGCAGCGTCCCCGTCGCGTCGATGGGCAGACTGCCGTCCATGGTGCGGTAGGCGCCGATGGCGCTGTAATTCTCCAGGCCGAAGCCGATGGGGTCCATCAGGCTGTGGCAGGCGGCGCAGGTGGCGTTCGACACGTGGCCCTCCAGCACCTGGCGCAGCGTCAGCATGCCGGTGGGATCGGGCGCCAGGTTGGTGTTCACCTTGTCCGGCGGGGGCGGCACGTTCTCGCACAGCAGGTTCGTCAGCACGAACTTGCCGCGCAGAACCGGCGACGTGATGTTGGCGTGCGAATTGACCGTCAGCAGAAGCCCCTGCGACAGCAGCCCGCGGCGGTGCGCGCTGGCGGCCAGATCGACCTTCGTGGGCTGGGTCGATCCCACCGCCGGCAGCCCATAGAACTGGGCCAGCGGATCGGTCAGGTAGGTGAACTGCGCGCTGATCAGCTGATCGGCCGGCAGGTTGTTGAAGGCGACCTGCTGAAACAGCATCTGCGTCTCTGACTTCATCGACGCGCGAAGGGCGCTGTTGAAGTTGGGGAACAGCATCGAATCCGGCGTCACGGAGTCGATGTTGCGAATCAGCAGCCACTGGCCGGCGAAGTTGTCGATCAGGGCGCGCGCCTTGGGATCGGCCAGCATCCGCGTCACCTGGGTGGCCATGGTGGCGGGTTCGTGCAGGTTGCCGATCTTCGCCGCCGAGAAGAGCTGATCGTCGGGCATCGAGCTCCACACGAAGTACGACAGGCGCGAGGCCAGTTCATAGTCGGTGATCGCGTGGGGCGTCAGCGAATCGGGGGCGGGATCGAACTCTGGCCGGAAGAGAAAATTCGGCGACAGCAGCGCCGCCTGGACCGCCAGGGCGAACCCCGTCTCGACGGGATCATTCTGCGCCGGCGCCAGCATGACCAGCGCCATCAGGTTGCCGACCTCGGCGTCGGTCACCGGGCGGCGCCAGGCGCGGGGCAGGAACGCGGCCAACGACGTGCGCGCGCAGGCCGCCCCGCCGGTCGCCAGATCGCAGGTGGTCAGCAGGGCCCGCTGCGTGGGGTTGGCCAGCGCGGCCGGAACCAGCGACGACACGGCGGTGTTGTACGTGTTGATGTGCTGCGCCGCCACCGTCAGCACGGCGGCGATGTTGTCGAAGTCGGTGCCGCGATCGTCCGGCGGAAAGTTGAACTTGACGCTGGGATGCGCGTCGGCGGGCGCCAGGCCCAGCAGGTCCCGCATGGTGTTGTCGTACTCGGCCAGGTTCAGCCGGTGCATCGGCACCGTGCCCGGGTCGGTCGCCTTGTTGCCCGGTCCCGCGCCGCCGACCCCCATCCCCCCCAGACCGGTCCCGCCGCCGCCGATGGCGCCGGATCCCCCGCCCATGGATGGACCGATGTCGCCCTGGCAACCAGCCGCCGCCGCCGCGCCCAGCAGCGCGGAGATCAGGACTGCCTTCGTCATGCCTTTGGCCATTTCAGCGCTCCCCTTTCGGCGGTCGGACCAATCCGCACCACCTACTAGATGAAGAGACGGCGCGGCAGCCGTCACCAGGCAGCCGAAGGTGCTTTAGGCTGCGCGGGCATGGGAACTGGAATCACAGGCGCGGCCGGGTTGGCGTCAGCGCTTCTTCACGAACGTGTTGTTGTTCAGCTCGGCAAAGGCCAATTCCAGCTCTTCCTGCGTGTTCATCACGATCGGGCCCTGCCAGGCGATGGGTTCGCGGATGGGCTGGCCGGCGACCAGCAGAAACCGCAACGGGCCATCGGCCGGGGCCGCTGCAGAGACAAAGTCGCCGTCCTGAAACTCGACCAGGGTGCGATCCCCGATCGGTGACGGGTGATCAGCGTCCAGGCCGCCATGGCCCTCGAAGACGTAGGCGAACACGGTATGCCCGCGCGGCGTGGGGTGCACGAACGTCGCCCCCGGCGGCACCGTCACGTCCAGATACTCCGGGCGGCTGGCGACGTCGCGCACCGGCCCGTGCACGTCCCCTACCCGGCCGGCGATGACCCTGATGGTGGCGCCGCCGGCGGCGTCGGTGACCACCGGGATCTCGCTGGCCGCGATGCCGCGATAGCGTGGCTCCGACATCTTGCTGGCGGCCGGCAGGTTGGCCCACAGCTGAAAACCGTACATCGCGCCCGAGGGTTCGCCCTTCGGCATTTCCTGGTGGATGATCCCGCTGCCGGCGCTCATCCACTGCACGTCGCCGGGCCCGATGACGCCGCGGTTGCCCAGGCTGTCCTGGTGCTCGACGTGGCCGCGCAAGACGTAGGTGATGGTCTCCATCCCGCGATGCGGGTGCCAGGGGAAACCCTGCCGGTAATCATCGGGACGGTCCGACCGAAAATCGTCGAGCAACAGAAACGGATCAAACCGCTCCGGCGCACCGAATCCAATCGCCCGATGCAGGCGCACCCCGGCGCCCTCCATCACCGCGCGGCTTCGGGTGACGCGCTCGATTCGTCGTTGGGTGGACATGGGGGGATGGTAGCGCAATCGCGGTGGGGGGCGCGGCGGCGGGACGCGGGATCCGTGCGGCCGACGGCTGGCGTAGGGTTGGGGCACCAGGGCGAACACGACTCGCCTGCAGGATAATGTTTTTATTCCTGCGAGGCCGATCCGCCGCGAGCGCGCCGCCGAAAAAGGATCAGAAACCTGCGAATCCAAACCGCCCACACTCCGGCCCGGTTCGTAAATTCGTGCGCGACACGCCCTTCCGGGACTGACGCTGGGATAATGGGTATCGCAGCGGGGCGTCGCTGTAGAATACTAGTCAGGCCAACACGATGTCCACGATCACCCTAACGCCTATGCTTGTGCAGTACCTCGTGGGCCTTTGCTGCCTGAGGTGGGACCCGGACGCCATCGACGTCACTATCGGCGATATGGTGCTCGACGAAGCCGCCGAGAAGGAGCGCGATGTCGATGTAACGGTCACGGTGGCGGCCTCAGACGGCACAAAAAGTGCCTTCAAGGCCTACGAAGTGAAACGTGAGGGTTCTCCGCTAGACGTCGTGGATGTCGAGGCGCTGTGTCTGAAGCTTCTTGATATGCCGTCGATAAGTCACCGCGCCATTGTGTCCTCATCGGGCTTTACGGCCGGTGCGCAAGCGAAGGCTGCTCATCACGACATCGACTTGTTCGTCCTTCGGCCGTGGACCCGGCCGCTTGAGGAGCAGTTCCCGGCACTCAAGATGCGAGGAACTGCGGACCAATGCTTCCCAATGAGTCAAATACTGCTTCATTGGAGAAAGCCTAAATGCGCGTTGATCGCTCGCAACGCAAAAGGTCCGTTCAACGTAGAACCGGCCGCTCCATTGTTCGGCGCCGCCGGCAATGTTCATTCGAAATTTAGAACCTTCGGGAAGTACCAGCAGGAGTTGCTGCTTCGTTCAACGGAGATCCTTTTTCCGATTGAGCCCGCGTTCTCGGTGGGGCGCACCTTTCCAGTTCCGTTCTTCGCGCCCGAGGGCGAGACTGCCGCAGGGCCTGCTTGGCCGCATACTCACACTTTGGACGTGGCGAGCGATGAGGTCCACGTGCAAACTGACCATGGGCTTTGTCGACTCGATGTCGTGACGATCGCGGGTCTTCTCAGATGGGAGCGCAGTGCAACCCGCGGACAGTACTACGTGATGGAACGTGTCCCAGGTGGCGACGCTTCTGCCGCTGCGCTCATCGCGACGGAGTTCCGCGAAGGACACATGACGTGCCTCGTCTTCTCGTCGAAGACACGGGAGATTGGTATTCACTTTGTCCGCCTGTCCGAGAAACACCTAAACGCAATTCGCAGACTAAAGGTCGACCTACCGGCACGCACTGGTGTGGCCTAACACGGAATTGCAGCGGCCGGGCTGCCCCGCCGCTGAATTCCAGTATCGTTGGACGGACCGGTCGATGAGCAACTACGCAGAAGAATACTTCGAAGCATTGGAGGCGTTGGTCGGGCGTCGCGAGGACAGCCTCAATCGGGTTTCTGGCAATGGTGATGATGGCCTGCCACACGTGTATGCGCTGTTCTACAAAGACTGGCCGCACCCAGGTGTCCTAACTGCATTCACTCTCGGAGCGGGGCTTGGACGCCACGTTCGGTCTCTCGATGCCCACGTTGAGCTCGTAGTTTCCGTCAAGACCGAGGACCTCTCGTGGGGGCTGGCGGTTGCCTTCTTAGCAGAACAGAGCCGATCTCACCTTGAATTCGACTACGGAACAACGCTGAACATGCAAGAGCCGATCGCTGAAGGATCCGCGATGACCGGTCTATTCCTCACGCCACCTCATCACTGGTCGCAGCCTCCCCGTTTGCAAGTTGCGGGTCGTACTGTGGTCATCTTGGAAGCACGTCCCGTCTATCCGTCCGAACTCGAGTGCGCCCGCGCGCAAGAGCGCCAGCAGCTCTTGGGCATTCTCGAAGGTCCCACATACGACGGTGGGAGACCCGCGATCTCCCTCACTGCCCAATAGTCGTGGCAGCCCAACCCACTCCGTTGCAGTCGGACGGACGCGCCGGTCGCTGCGCTCCCTCTCGCGCCCGCCGCTGAACGGCGATAACGTTGGCCACACATGGCGATTGCGGCTGGTGAGGTTCAATGTCACCCCTCGACTTCCAGCCGTCACCCTCCGCCAGAGATGAACCCGATCGAAGGAAGGGCACCATGAGAACCATTATCGTTCTATGCCTCCTCGCCTTGTCCGTGTGTCCGAAAGCGTTGGCGAAGGTCAGCCGTCGTCTCGAGCCTGCCGGCCCTCGTGTGGGCACGTTGGTTGGTAGCTGGAAATATGTCTGCCGGGACGGCTATCCGATCGGCGGACCAATGACCTTGATACTTGCTGCAGATGGCGGTGCGAAGGAAATCATCCGCATGTCCGACCCAAATGGGATCGCGGTGATCACCGAGGAAGGGAAATGGAAACCCGGTGGCGAATCCGCTGGGCATGCCGGCTGGAAAGAAGTGACGTCCTTCTGGGACGACGGCAAGACAGTCGTCAAATGGCGCTGTCTCTTGGTTCCAGACATGGACGTGCTTGAGGTTGTGGAGGAGACCGGAAGGCATCCCGGCGCTGTGGTGTTGTACGTTCGAGAGAAGTGACCGACGGTGTCATTGAGTGTCACCGACGTCAGCGAGGTCGCGCGAGTTCTCAACCTGTGTCAAAGGACTGGGGCTAACCACGCGTTGAACCTGACGGGCGCTGGCGACCCTTCCTCCCTATAGCACCCTTTGCCGTAGTACCTTTTGTGTTGACCGTAATACGAATAGCGTGCTAAACGGATCTGCATAATGTCGGACTCAGCCGAGAACAAGATTACGGCGGCTGCGACGGCAGTCATGAAGGCCTTGGAGACGCTGTCTGTCGAAGAATGCGCCCGCGTGCTGCGTTCCGCTGCAGCCCTTCACGGAATCGGTCTGTCGCCAACTTCGAGTCGCTCGGCTGGACCAGAAACTTTCGGAGCCGAAGGTGGCGATCACGACCACGATCTGGGCGAACCAAGTACGAAGGGTAAGCGCCTCTCGATTGTTGAATTCTTGCGCCAGAAGGATCCCGCAACGAACTCGCAACGGATCGCAGCGTTTGCCTTCTATCGCGAGCATGTAGAAGGCAAGGCGACCTTTGTTCGCGGAGACCTAGAGCACTACTTTGCAACGGCCAAGTTGGCGAAGCCCGGCAATTACGATCGCGATTTTGCCGGTGCCATCCGCGAAGGCTGGATTCACGAGGACGGGAGTGAGTCCTATCTGACCCAGGGTGGTGAACGAGCCGTGCGAGAAGGTTTTGAGGGCAAGGCCAAACCCCGCGGCGCATCAGTGGCCAAACAGAAGTAGCACCTCGCAAACAAACCACCGAGAGCCGGAGGGCGACTTGAGCAGCGAGAAGGGATATGCCGAGTTGGTTGCACAGGCAGAGCAGGCAGTTGCCGGCGTCAAGGACGCCGAACTTCGCCGTGTAGCATTCGAAAGAGTCCTCGACGATCTCCTTTCGGGGAAGCGCGAACAGCCCGCGGGAGCGCCAAAGACAGTTAGGGGGCCAACCCGAAGGCCGCCTGTCGTTACGTCTGAACCGGGGAAGGCTTCGATCAAGCGGTCCGGCCCGCAAGCGTACGTGGAGGAAATGATCTCGGATGGTTTCTTCAAGAAACAGAAAACGATTTCCGAGGTTAAGGTCGAACTCGGAAATCGCGGCCACCACATCGCGCTGACGAGTCTCAGCGGTCCGCTTCAAAAGCTCTGCCAGAAGAAAATGTTGCGCCGCCAGAAGATGGATGGCAGCGCTGGGAAGAAGACCTTTGGCTACTCGAACTGGTAGCTATGGCGGTCAAATCTGCCGATAGGTCTCCATCCGAACGCGTCGAAGACCTTTCTCGGGAAGCGTTGGAAATCGTCAAGAAGGCGCGTAGAAATAGCAAAAGCCTTTCTGGGGACAATTTTTACGGGAACAAGCTCGCCACTCTGCGAGCGGACGCAACGAACGCCTTCAGTCAGTTCGGAGCGTTAAGTGCTGGCGATTCCTCAACCGTGGCCGAATTGATGGAAACGGTATTCGCCCCCGGGACAGAGAAGAAGGCACGCGCAGCAGCCGTCCAGGAGCTCTGTTATAACCTTCGCACGAAATGGCGGTCGGAACCCGTTCCACAAGAGGATGCTGGGATCTTTCCGCTGAGCATCCTAACGAACGCGAAACGTGGATATCTGGCGACCATCGGTCGACAAATGAATGGGTGCTTCACATCCGGGTGGTATGACGCAGCCGCGGTGATGATGCGGCGCCTGGTGGAAATCGCGATCATCGAAGCATTCGAGGCGAGAGGCATCGCGGCAAAGATTCGAGACGCCGACGGCAATTACTTGCAATTGACGGCATTGGTTAACAAGGCACTAGCGGAACCGACGTTGAACCTATCCCGTAACGCCAAGTCCGCACTCCCCGCCCTCAGGGATGTCGGTCATATGTCGGCCCACGGGCGCTACTTCACCGCCAAGAAGGAGGATGTTGAATCCCTAAAGCAGGGTTGTCGTATCGTGGTTGAGGAATTTCTTCATCATGCCGGCTTGGTATAGGGGCGCCACCGATCCAGGTATTGCAGCGGACGGAGCTACGCCCCGCCGCTGAACCCATAGCGATCGTTGGACGGACGACGATGACGACGAAGCCGACCATTCCAATCCTTGCATTTCTGCTCGGCGCGGGCTGCTCCGCGCCGACGTGGTTTGAAGACTTGAAGACTCCAACTCTGATTTGGGAGCGCTCAAGAGGACTTTGCGGAAGTGGGTTCGCAGTCGACGGCGATGGACGACTGTGGATCGACGGAGGAAGGTGCGAGGATGGGCGACCCCAATTGTCGTCGAGGGGACAAGGGAATGCGGCGAAGGTCGATGCTCTCCGACAAGCGTTCGACTTACTTCCAAAGGATGCGGGGCCGGATCGGTCGGCATGCGGTGGAAACCTCGACTCATTTTCGCAGCGGATCGACACCGGCGGCTTCGAATCGCGAGCATGCGCGTCTGGCACTGGTTCAGACCTAACAGGGCTTCAGGAACCCCACCTATCGGTGGCGATGATGTTCCTCGCTCTTCCATGAGGGCGCCGTCCAACCTGGAATTGCGGCGGACGGGCTGCGCCCGCCGCTGAATTCCTATATCGTTGGGCAGACGCCTCGCCCGCTGTACATGACCAGAATGTCGCAGTTCAGTCGCGATCGAGGGTCAGCGTGGGCCCGTCCAGCGCGGAAAGGGGCCCCGGTACCGCGATTGCATCTGACATGGCCTACACGACTCTCGCTCACCAGTATCGAGGAGGGCTTGCAATGACCTGGACATCCTGGCTCCGTGGATCGATGTTGGCGATCGTGACTTTGGCGGCGACGGCATGCGGATCGACAGGTTCCAGTGCGACTGACTGTCCGTCGTATGTGGTGTCCCCGGATGCTGGCGTGGCTGGCTTTTCATCCATTGGCGAATGGCGAACAGACTCGGTCTGTGCGCGGTATTGCACAAGCGACTACCCTGTTTGTCAGCTCGTCAACCAGACCACGGTAAAGTGCCAGAAGGGCTGTGCGTGAGTTTCGCACGACTGTCCAACAACGTGTTGCAGCGGACGGCGCTTGCGCGCCGGCGCTGAACACGCGATCGTTAGCCACACGGAAAATGCTTCAGCTCAGGTCGTCGAATTCGGAGGTCGAGATTCAGTTTTCCGATGTCGTGGAAGACTACTTTCGCGTGTCCGTTGTCGCACGTGATCACTCTGCGTCACGAAAGGTGTACGCGTATACGGACGCGCACGGTGTCGTCAAAATGTTCGCTGAGGCCGCACGAGACTGGAAAGGCTGGCAGGGCGCGAAGGTGTGGCAGTCTCTGGAAGGTGAGCTTCGTCTCGAATTGCGTGCGGACCATCTCGGCCATGTTTCTCTCCGTGCCGAGATTCGCTCCGATCCCGGAGGGGCCGACCCGTGGCGCTTGGACGCGGAAGTCGGGCTGGATTCAGGCCAGCTGGATAGTATCGTCGCGGGTGCGAAGGCCTTGTGGGGGAACGGTGGCTAACCCGGCATTGAAGCTGACAAACGCCTCGCCCGCTTCGCTCCCGCGGCCGTACAAACGTTCGTTGGGCGGAACTGCAGTGGTGGGACCATACATGACTCCCATGTCATGATCCGGTCGCGTGAAGGCTATTGGAGTGGCGGAGAATGCCGTGGAGCAATCCTTGCAGCAGGGTCTCCAGGTGCGTCGCTTAAATCTGAGATATGGATTACTCGCGGGTCTTTTCCTGGCCGCTGCAGCGTGTGACGCTCAGAAGGACGTGCCGAATTCTTGCCCGAGTCCGGCGGGCTCGATCACGGATCTGGCCGCTGAGCCTAGCTATTCGGCCCCTTACCTTCACCGATGGTCGGTTGACGGCTGCGCGGCGAGGTTGGATGTGCTGATGAGCCGCGACGAGCGTTGTGGCCCGATGGATTTGTTGATGGGCACGCCCCTGGGGGCGAGTTCAGAGAAAGGCAATCCTCGCATCTATGTTCGCGGCGACACCACTGGACTGGGCGGCGGCGCTACGGGTTTCCGGCGAGACGGGGCGCTGCCTACGTCGGCGATTGATACCGGCTTCCGGCAGGGTGCGAACGAATTGTGGAGCGTTCCGGACGACGACACCTTCGTGTTCATTCGCTATCCCGATGAGGGCCGCGTCGAGGCATGGCCTCGGGATCCTTCACCGATCGGCTGTCTCTGATCATGGTCTGAGGATATTGCCCCGCGCCTCATGATGTGCGGGTGCGTTCGGCGGCCGCCCAACCCGGAATTGCAGCGGACGGACTTCGCCCGCCGGTTCTCGCCATAGCGTTAGCCAGACCGGTGCGAGCGCCCATCAGAGTTGCACTCCTCCTCCTCACGGCTTCGATGTCGTCGCTGGCGGTCGCTCAGCAGCCTTCTGCGAAGGCGCCGCGCAAGCTGAAGTTCGCCTCACGGGGAAACCATCGTCGAGGCCGGCCGGGATGGTTCCCCCGGTCCGCCCGTCATCCAGCAGCCCGCAGCGTGACGAGGAGCTCGTCCAGCTGCCCGAACGTCTCGCGCAGCCCCTCCCCGAAGCCGATGCCCTCGTCGGTCGCCTCCTTTGACGGATGGAGCTCGTGCAGGACCAGCAGCGTCTTGCCCCCCTTCTCCTCGAAGGTCACCGTGGTGACGGACTGACCGCCCTCCCCTTCCTCATTGGTCCAGACCAGGCGCGAGGGCGGCGTCACCTCGAGGTACTTGCCGAAGAACGCCATGGTCTTCGAGCCCTCGAGGCCGAACACGAAGCGGTAACCGCCCCCGACACGAACATCCGCCTCGCAGGAGAGCAGGGACATGCCCATCGACTTCGGCACCCACCACTGCTTCAACAGCTCGGGCTTGGTCCACGCCTCGTAAACGAGGCGCGCCGGGCCGTCAAAGGTCCGCGTCACGACGAACTCGCGCTCTGACTTCCGTTCTACCGTCGTGGGGTTCTTCACGGGGGTGGGCTCACTTTTTCTTGTTGCGTTCATTGGTCTTCTCCTTATGTTTCAGTTCCTCGACAACCTTGTCCAGCTGGTCGAAGCGCGAGGCCCAGAGCTGGTGGTGCCGCTCGATCCAGGCTGTTTCTTCTTCCAGCCGGCGCGGACCGAGCTTGCACGTCCGCACGCGCCCGACCTTCTCCGTGATGACCAGCCCGGCCTGCTCCAGGATGCCGACGTGCTTCTTGATGCCCGTGAGGGTCATGCGGAACCTCTCGGCGAGGTCCGTGATGGAAGCATCGGCACGGCCGAGCTGCTCGAGAACGCCGCGCCGGGTGGCGTCCGAGAGCGCGGCGAACGAGGCATCGAGGCGAGCGCTGTGATACTGAACCATGTGGCTCAGTATGTAACACGCCGATCTGCGGCTGACAAGGGGCCTCTTGAGCGCCGCGCATCGGTAGCGTAAGACGTGCCGGACCAGATGATCACCGTTCAGAACCTCTCCGTCGCGTTCGGCAGCCAGACCTTGTTCGAAGAGGTGGACGTCAAGTTCACGCCCGGCAACTGCTATGGCCTCATCGGCGCCAACGGGGCCGGGAAGTCGACGTTCCTGAAGTGTCTGGCGGGCAAGATCGAGTCGACCGCCGGGTCGGTGAGCCTCGAGCCGAACAAGCGGCTCAGCATGCTGTCCCAGGATCACTTCGCCTTCGACGAGGTGCCGGCCCTGACGGCGGTCATCATGGGCCACAAGCGGCTGCACGCGCTGATGGTGGAGAAGGATGCCCTCTACGCGAAGCCAGACTTCAGCGAGGCCGACGGCGTGCACGCCGGCGAGCTGGAGGCCGCCTTCGCCGACCTGAACGGCTGGGAGGCCGAGGCCGAGGCCGCCAAGCTGCTCAGCGAGCTGGGGGTCCCCGCCGCGAAGCACGCCTCGCTGATGAAGGACCTGCCCGACACCGAGAAGGTCCGCGTCCTCATGGCCCAGGCGCTGTTCGGCAGTCCGGACATCCTCTTGCTGGACGAGCCCACGAACCATCTGGACGTCGACTCGATCCTCTGGCTGGAGGAGTTCCTGCTCGACTTCCCCAACACCGTGGTGGTCGTCTCCCACGACCGGCACTTCCTCGACAAGGTGTGCACCCACATCGCCGATATCGACTTCGGCAAGGTGACGCTCTACTCCGGGAACTATACGTTCTGGTACGAGACCAGCCAGATGGCGCTCTCCCAGCGCTCGGCCTCGAACAAGAAGAAGGCCGAACAGATCGACGACCTGAAGGCGTTCATCGCGCGGTTCAGCGCCAACGCCTCCAAGTCGAGGCAGGCCTCCTCGCGAAAGAAACTGCTCGACAAGATCACGCTGGACGACATCCGACCGTCGAACCGCAAGTACCCCTTCATCCAGTTCAAGGCGGAGCGCGCCCTTGGCAAGGAGGTCGTGACCGTCGAGGGCCTGCGCAAGACCGTCCGCGGCGAGGTGCTGTTCGACGGGTTGAGCTTCTCGGTCGCCCGTGGCGAGCGGGTCGCGCTGGTCGGCGACGACCGCGTGATCTCCACCCTCCTCGACGTCCTCGCCGGAGAGTCCAAGCCCGACGCCGGCACCGTCACCTGGGGACGCTCGACGAAGGTCGGCTACTTTCCGAAGGACAACAACGCGTACTTCGCCACCGACAAGAGCGTCCTCGAGTGGCTGCGCCAGTACGCGCCCGACACGCGCGACGAGACCTTCATCCGGTCGTTCCTGGGCCGCATGCTCTTCACCTCCGACGAGGTTCACAAGAAGGTCGGGGTCCTCTCGGGAGGCGAGCGCGTGCGCTGCATGCTGTCCCGGCTGATGCTGCAGGACCCGAACACGCTGGTGCTGAATCAGCCCACCAACCACCTCGATCTCGAATCGATCACGGCGCTCAACAACGGCCTCCTGAAGAGTGAGGCCTCGATGATCTTCTCCTGCCACGACGTGCAGTTCTCGGAGTCGCTGGCCAACCGGGTCATCGAGCTTGCCGGGAAGACCACCTACGACCTCCGCATGAGCTACACGGACTATCTCGCCGACGTCGAGAGGCTGGCCCGGGTCGGCCGGACCGCGGCGTGAGTCCGCGCCTCGCGCCCGACGGCGCGAGACACCTTGCGC
>JAXDMH010000734.1:0-4929 GCA_034666225.1 Myxococcales bacterium | reverse complement strand
GGTCGCGCCCGGCGTATTCGATCGGCGCGCCCGTCACCGCCGTGTACTGGCTGGACGTCGGCTGCAGCGTCAGCTGCCACTGCCCCTGCGCGCCGGGCAACGGCCGCAGGCGCAATCCTCCCCGCAGCGACGAATACACGTCGGGCAGATGGGCCGTCCGCTCGGCCGGGGTCAGCGCCATCAGGTAGGTGATCCACTCGGTGTAGGTGGTCTCATGCCGGGCGATGAAATAGCCGGGCGTCTGGCGGGCGTGAATCGGCACCGTGCCCAGAAACTCTTTTCGCAGGCGTTCATCGCCGTCACCGAACCAGAAGGTCCCGGCGGGTACGAACGCGAAATCGGCGGGGACCTTGCCGGCGGTGGGCACCGTGAAAGCCACGGTGACCGCCTGGCCACGCGCGATCTCGAAGGGATAATTCACCGACGCCAGGGCCGGTCCATCGACAACCAGCCGGTACGAACCCGCCGCCAGGGGCCGCGCCGCCTCCGTCGCGGTCAGCGCCGACACGCGCACCGCCCGCCGCAGGCCGGTCGCCGCGTCCTTCTCGTAACGCTCCAGCGCCACGCGCGCCCGCGGCGGATTGATGTTGATCTGCAGCGTCCCGGGCGCGGCCAGCGCCGCCCGCCGGTGACCGTCACGATCGTGCGTCGTCAGCCGCGCCAGCAACAACGGCACGTCGGCCGTCTGCCGAAATTCCTCCAGCCAGCGCAGGTGGTCGGCCAGCGCGTCCGCCAGCTGCCCGCGGATGTCTTCGCGCGCCGGATCCAGGACCAGCGCCGTCTCCAGCGACTTCTCGGTTCGCTGGTAGGCGCTCTCCAGCGGGGAAATGGCGGCGGCCGCCTCGGCCCACAGTGTGTCGCCGCGCCCGCCGTCCATGGCGTCGAAGGCGGCGAAGGCCTTGTCGCGCAGCTGGCGCAACTTGCCCAGCGCCTCGAGCGCCTGCTGGCCAGTGCTGGCCGCGTCGTTCAAATGCGCGGCGATCTGCCGGTCCAGCTCGCGCCGCTTGCGGTGCACCATCTGCTGCGCCACCAGCAAACTGGCCAGCACGATCCCGACCACGCCGGCCGCGATCATTCGGCGCCGTCGCTTGACGGCCGGATCGTCTTCCAGCGCGCCTATCAGCCAGGCCATCGACGGGTATCGGTCGCCCGGGTTCGGCCGCAGGCCGCGCAGCAGCGCCCGCCGCACCCAGGTCGGCACGCCGCGATCCTTGGGCAACGTGCGCACCTGGCCTTCGGTCACGCTGACCGACAGGCTGATGAGGTCATCGCCGGCGAAGGGCCGCTCGCCGTAAAGGGCCTCGTAAAGCGCCACGCAGAAACTGAACTGATCGCTGCGCTCGTCGGCGCGCTCGCCCAGAAATTGTTCGGGGGCCATGTACGCCGGCGTTCCCATCAGCGCGCCGGTTCGGGTCAGCGTCTCCAGGTGCCCGCCCGTGCGGCCGCCCACCGAAGCCGCCGCCGCCGCTGCCGCTGCTGCCATATCGGCTGGCATCGCCTCGACCGTCACGGCCTGGGCCGCGGCGCCGCCGCCGCTGTCGCTGGCACTGTCGTCGTCATCGGCGCCGGTCCCGGCGTCACGCGCCAGACCAAAATCGACGACGCGCGGCCGGCCGTCTTTGTCCAGCAAGACGTTCTCGGGCTTGAAGTCCCGGTGAACCAACCCCGCCGCGTGCGCCGCCGCCAGCCCGCGCCCGGCGGCGATGAAGACGTCCAGGATCTGCCGCCACGAACGCTGTTCGGCCTGCAGCCACCGGCGCAGCGTTCCCCCCGCCAGAAACTCCATCGCCAGAAAAACCTGGTCGTCGACCAGGCCCACGTCGTGAACCGCGACGACGTTGGGATGGGCCAGGCGGGCCATCGCCTTGGCCTCGCGCAAGAGCCGCGCCGACGCGCTCGGCTTGTGCGCGCCCGCGCGTGGTTTCAGCAGCAATTTGAGGGCGATCTTGCGATCCAGCTCGGGATCATAGGCGCCGTAGACGACGCCCATGGCGCCGCTGCCGACGCGTTCCAGAACGACATAGCGCCCGATGCGGGCGCCCGTGACTCGGCTTTCGACGACGACAGATCCCACCGCACCGTCCCTGGATTGGGGAACGCGCGCCGGCGATCCGTCGTTTTCATTCGAGGGAGCGGCCGACGATCCCGGTTTGTCGGAACGCCCAGCGTTGGTCATCCGGCACTGCGATCCGGTCGCCAACGAAACGGCGCGCCCACGTAACATCGTCCTGCACTCATTCCCCCCCCGAATGACTCAGGAAAAAAAAGCTCTTCTACCCCAGCCAACGTTAGGGCGAGAGCAATATTCCTGTGGCAGATGGGAAACCGCGCGGTACCGGCCGCCCTGCGTCAGCCGTTACGGTTGCGGCCAGTGGCGCGGCGGATGAACGAGCGCAGCTTGCCCTCGGGTGCCGCCGGTGGATCGGGATCGGGGCTCTCCGGCTGACTGGCGGTCAGGGCGGCGATCAGCGCCGAGCCGCGCTGGAACCGTCGCGCTGGTTCGCGCTCCAGGCAGCGCAGGATGGCGGCTTCCCAGCGTGGGTCCAGCTCTGGCACCACCGACCGCGGCGACGCCGGCGCCTCGCGGATGCGTTTCAAAGCCATGACCGTGATCGAGTTTCCCTTGAAGGGCAGCTCGCCGGTGACCAGCTCGTAAAGCACGATCCCCAGCGCGTAGATGTCCGTCGCCGGCGTGATGGGCTGTTGCCCGGCGGCGACCTGTTCGGGCGCCATGTAAAGCGGCGTGCCCAGCGCCTCGCCGGTGGTGGTCAGCGCCTCGTCGTCCAGGCGGCTCCGCCGGGCCAGACCGAAGTCGGTGATCACCACCCGGAATCCCCCCTCGAAGGCGCCGGTGGCGTCCGGCACCAGCACCAGGTTGCCGGGCTTGAAGTCGCGATGGATGACGCCGGCGTTGTGGGCGCCTTCCAGCCCGGCGGCCATTTGCCGCGCCAGGGGCAGCGCCTCGGCCTCGGTCAGTCGGCGGTTGGTGTTCCGGATGTGCTGGGCCAGGCTCAGCCCGCGCAAAAGCTCCATGGTCAGGAACGACACCACGGACCCGCCGGGCAAAACGTGGCGGCCCAGATCGTAAACGCGACAGACGTTTTCGTGGGTGACCTTGCGGGCGAGGAGGATCTCGCGGCGAAACCGCTCCACCGTGACACCGTCGGCTGCCCGCTGCGGTTTCAGCGTCTTCAACGCCACCGGCTCGGCCAGCGCCTCGTCGTAGGCTTCGTAAACTTCCCCGATCGCGCCGGCGCCGATCATGTCGACGATGCGATAGCGTCCAGCGATCGTCTCGCCGGGAGCGAAACGGTGAACCTCACCAGGGGGGCTGTCGCCACCGGCCATCTGGGGCTTGTCCTCGTCCACTATGGTCATGCCCCCGCCTGCGGAGTTTTGACAATGCGCCGCTGCAATCCCTCTGTCAAACCGCGCACGGTAAGCCCGCTTGCCGTTCAGCCGCCGGGTCCAGCGCCGTCCAGCGCGGCCAGGGCCCCTTCGATCTCGCCGCGCGCGTGGGCGTCCCCGCGCCTGGTGCAGACCTCGATGCCCCGTCGGTAGACGTCGCCGGCCGCGGTCTTGTCGCCCAGCGAACTGAGCGTATTGCCCGCATGCAGATAGGCCGCCGTGTAATCGGGGCAGGCGGTCATCAGCGATTCAAAGGTATCGCGCGCCTCCTGCAGACGGCCGGCGTTCTTGTATTCCATGGCCAGCGCATAGCGCGGAAACGGATCGGCAGGTGTCTGCGCAATGAACTTGAGAAGCGCGTCGACGCGGTTCATGGATGCGCGCTAAACCCGGTGGAGGCGGCGCTGCGGCCCCGGCAACTCTTCCGCCGGGCCATCTGCGATCCGGTTCTGGTCGTCGACCCAGACCACGCGCGGCTTCCAGGCGCGTGCCTCGGCCTCGTTTTCGGCGTCGGCAAACGTCGCGATGATGACGACATCACCCGGCCGGGCGTGGTGAGCGGCGGCGCCGTTCACGCAGATGACGCCGCTGCCCGCGGGGCCTTCCAGCGCGTACGTCTCCAGGCGGCTGCCGTTGGTGACGTTCCAGATGTGCACCCGTTCGTGAGGGAGAATGTCCGCCGCGCGCATGAGGGCGCTGTCAATCGTCACCGATCCTTCGTAAGCCAGGTCGGCTTGGGTCACGGTGGCGCGGTGGATCTTCGACTTGAAGAGGGTCCGGCGCATGATTTCCTCCGTCCCGGCCGGAAAGATTCCGGTCCAGGCGTAGGCACGAAGAATAGGAGGCGGCGCCCGCCAAGTCAAAGGTTGACGCCCCGACGACGATCCCGCAGGCTGAAACCAACGGTGAACCGGCGAGATTTCACGCACGCGCTTGGGGTGGACCTGGGCGGCGGCAAGGGCAAGAAGACGGCACTTGCCATCCTGCGGATCGAGCGCGACGGCGCCACCGTGGTGGAGATTGCCCCGCGCGCCGGCAGCCTGCCTCTGTACGACGGCGCCCTGGTCGACGCCATCCGCCGGGTCGACGGCAACACGCTGCTGTGCATCGACGCACCGCTGACCCTGCCCCCGTGTCTGCGCTGCAAGGTGCCGGTCTGCCCCGGTCAGACCGCCTGTGTCGATCCAGCCGTCATCGAGATGCGGCGGCTGTCCGCTGGCGCAGCCCAGAAGCTGGACGGCGACAAGATGGGCCGTGACGAACGGCGGGGAAAACCGGCCATCACGCCGTACACCCAGCGGCCCACCGAGATCTTCCTGGCGTCACGCCTGGGCATCGTCCCGCGCGAAGCGCTGGGCCAGGGCACCGGCCCCTTGGCCGCCCGGGCCGCCTACGTCACGCGGGCGCTGGCCGATCGCTTTACCCTGAACCGCAATCTGCTGGAGGTCTATCCAAAGGGGACGCTGCATGCGCTTGGATTCCAGCGCCCCTACAAGAAACACCTGCACGAACGCGAGACGC
>JAXDMH010000733.1:0-2585 GCA_034666225.1 Myxococcales bacterium | reverse complement strand
CGATGACCCGGCCGACGCCTTCGGGATCCAGGGCGTCCTTGTCGCGGGTCTGCGACGCCGGCAGGACGTACAGTCCGTCGACGCGCTTGTCGCGAATCAGGGCCTGCTGCAGCTTCGCCTCGCCCTTGATGACGTTGACAAAGTCATAGACCACACGGCGCTCGCACCCCATGACCAGGTCAAGGTTGCGCAACCCCACGTCGAAATCGATGGCGCAGGCCTTGTGCCCCAGCGATGCGATCCCGGTGGCGATGTTGGCGCTGGTGGTCGTTTTGCCGACCCCTCCCTTACCGGACGTGATGACGACGACTTTAGACACGTGAGCCTCCCTTTGTAGAACAGCCGTTTCTCTATAAAGAGCGAATCGCGCGGCTCTGCCAAATTTTTTGCCGATATTTCGCCCTGAAAATTCCGTCGATGGTCATAACGGGATGATTCGGCATTCGCCGTCGTCGAAATAGACCTGTGCCGCGTGCCCCCGAACGTCAGCCGGAATGTCATCGGCGGTCAGGTACGCGCCCGAGATGGCGACCAGCTCGGCTTCCAGGCGCTGGCAGAAGATGCGCGCGCCCAGCAGGCCCTGCACGCCGGCGATGGCGCGACCGCGCAGCGGGGCGTAGACGTGAATGTGTCCGTCGGCGATGACCTGCGCCCCGGGATTGACGGGCGCCAGCACCACCAGGTCGGCGTTCTGCGCGTAGATGACCTGGCCGCTGCGCACCGGCTGCTTGACCACCAGCGGACCAGAGTGCGCCGCAGTCGCGGGCCGCGGCGCAGGCGCCTGCGTGGCCGATGCCGACGCCGATGCTCCCGTGGCGCCGGTACGGGGCACCGCCGGTTCGTCGGCGGGCTCCAAAACTTCCACCGCGCTGGTCGATCCCGATGCGCCTGATGCGCCCGACGCGCCCGATGGGTCGGCGGAACGGCCGTCGCCGCGCACACGACCGGGGGTCGGCTGCAAAACCCCCAGCCCCACAGCCGCGGCCTTGTCGCGCAGGCCGTCGGCGATGTTGGCCACCGCCACCGGCACCAGCTTGCACAACCGCAGCATCCGCACCAGCTCGTGAAAGGCCAGTCCGGCGCCGCCACCATCCAGCGCGCCCAGGTCCAGCATCACCGGCGCGTCCAGAAACAGCTGGGGCAGCTGCGCAATCTTGATGCGAAGCTGCCGCTCGATGAGCGTCAGATCCAGCGTTCGCAACCGCAAGACGGTCAGCGGCGCCATCGTCCCTTTCAGATCGAAAGCCACCGTTCGACGCACAGCACTGCTGCCGGGAGATGGTCCAACGCCCGGCCTTTGGGTCTCTGCTGAAATCATGCTGCCTCCATTCGACGCGGACCCATTGTCGGGCAAGCGGCGCTGCGGTCAAAAATTCTACTCATGCGTCGAATCGCCCCCCCTCCGCCGCAGCACGGATCGACCTGGGCGACGACGCGGTCGCGCTTGAAGTGGGTAGCGAAGGCCAGTAGGGTTGCCTTTCCCCCCCCACCTGCAAGGAGCAGTAGATGAAGTCGACGGTTCTCATTGTCGATGACGACCCCGTCGCTCGGCGACGCCTCAGTACCCGGTTGGAAGGCGAAGGCTTCCGGACCTTGGTCGCCGCGAACGGTCGCGAAGCGCTCAGCGTGCTGGAGGATCAGGTTCCGTCGCTGATCATGATCGACCTGGCCATGCCGATCATGGACGGTTGGAAGCTGATGCAGGCCTTGCGCTGTTACGAAGAGCTGGCGTCGATTCCCATCGTGCTGATGAGCGAAGGCGAAGGGCAGGACGTCGCCGCGCAGCTTCCCGAGATTCCGTTGGTCCGCAAGCCACTGGATCGTGATGACGCGTTCGAAGCGCTGCGCTTCACCCTGAACCGGCTCACCGCCAGCGCCGCGTAAGAGGTCAGTCCACAACCGGCCGGCCGTCAGCCGGCTGTTATCCCGCTAGCCAGGGCAGCGCCAGCGAACCACGAAACACGGCGGGCGAGATGCCGCGATCAATGGGGATGCGTTTGAGGTCCAGATAGTCTTCGTTGCCGTTCAGCCGAACCAGTCCGGGGCTGCTGGTGAATCCCAGCTCGTATCCGGCCTTGGCCAGCGCGTCGCGGATGCGCGGCTCGGTGGCGATGCTCTTTCCGACGGGATAGGCGATGGTTCGCACGGGCGCGTCGAGTTGCGCCTCCAGCTCGCGCTTTGACCCGGCCAGTTCGTTTTCGAAGGCTTCGCTCGGCAGCGTGCCCAAAACGCGATGGGTTCGCGTGTGAGACTGGACGTCCATTCCGGCATCGCGCATGGCCCGCACGTCCGGCCAGGTCAGGATCGATCGCTCTGCCTCGTCTTGATCGTCCTGCCGCGACCAGGTCACACCGCTGCCGCGATAAAGCTCCTCCATGAAACGTGGCAGGTCCATGGCATAGCTGGTCTTGACGATGCGAATGATCTTTTTGGTGGCCTCTTCGCGCTCCCGCTCGTCGGTCACAGGGAACGCGCAGGGGAACGGATAGCCAAGCGTGATCTCGCGCTTGGTGCTGCGACGGACCACCACCCGAATGATCTCCCACCAGAACAGCCGGCGCTCCGACACGTAGTCGGTGGTGACG
>JAXDMH010000732.1:0-7467 GCA_034666225.1 Myxococcales bacterium | reverse complement strand
CCAGCGCCGCTCTGTTACTGTACGCGCCCGGTGCGTCGGTTCCCGAGCACACGCATCCCGGTCACGAGCACATCTATGTTCTCAGCGGAAACCAGGCCGATGAAAACGGCGTCTACGGCGCCGGCAGCCTCATCGTCAATCGCCCCGGCTCGCAGCACACCGTTCGCAGTCCCGCAGGGTGTGTGGTCCTCATCCTCTGGGAACGCGCCGTGGTTTTCACCGGACGCTAATTCGCGCGCAGCCCATGACGGTCCGGAGTGGCGCGCGGCGCTGCAGCTGGAATTTGCGCCGGCGCGTTCTGGCGACGGTCGCGTCGTCGTCGATGCCACCGTCCTGGCCCGGCGGCGACACCACGGTCCGCTGGCGGTGCAGCGGGCGTTCTTTCCGGAAGGCCCGTCCGTCTGCCACGTCTACCTGCTGCACCCGCCGGGCGGCATCGTCGGTGGCGATCAGCTACGCATCGACGTGTCGGTAGCCGCCGGCGCGCACGCCCTGATCACCACGCCCGCCGCCACCAAG
Organism: Myxococcales bacterium; assembly: GCA_034666225.1. Classification (GTDB taxonomy): domain Bacteria; phylum Myxococcota_A; class Polyangia; order Fen-1088; family Fen-1088; genus DATKEU01. The sequence continues at coordinate 6,948 of JAXDMH010000732.1, read as the reverse complement.
GTCTATCGCAGCGCCGGCGCCCAGTCCGGCCAGCGCCAGCGTCTGTCCGTGGCCGCCAGCGGCGTTCTGGAATGGCTGCCGCAAGAGACGATCCTCTTCGACGGCTCGCACGTCGATCTGCGCACGCGCGTGGACCTTGGCGCCGGCGCTCGCTTCATCGGGATGGAGACGCTCTGCTTCGGCCTGCCGGCGCGCGGCGAGGCCTTCGGGCGCGGCCGCTGCCGGCAATCGCTGGAGCTGTGGCAAGACGGGCGGCCATTGCTGGTCGAACGCGGCCGCTATGACGGCGACGCCCCGGTCAGCGCCGCGCGCTGGGGTTTAAGCGGCGCGCCTGTGCTGGGGACCCTGCTGGCCGCGCCGGCGGCGCCGGGCGCGCCCCTCAGCGAAGCCATCGAAGAGATCCGCGCCCTCTCCCGCGCGCTGCCCGGGGGCGATCTGTGCGCGGTCACCGTCGTGGGGCAGGGTGGGGCGCTGGTTTGCCGCTACCTGGGCGCCAGCGCCGAACGCTGCTCTGGTTTTTTGCGCGCGGCCTGGGGCCGGCTGCGTCCGGTGCTGCTGGCGCGGCCGGCGCTGGCCCCGCGCATCTGGGCGACATGATCAACAACCACGCACGGTCAAAGCAAGGACGACGACGAACATGGAGCTGACCCCTCGCGAAAAAGACAAGCTGCTGCTGTTCACCGCCGCGCTGGTGGCGGAGCGCCGCAAGGCCCGCGGCCTGAAGCTGAACTACCCGGAGGCGGTGGCGTACATCTCGGCCGCCATCATGGAAGGCGCCCGTGACGGCCGAACCGTCGCCGACCTCATGAGCGCCGGCGCCGAACTGCTGACCGCCGCCGACGTCATGGACGGCATCGCCGAGATGATCACCGAGGTTCAGGTCGAGGCGACCTTCCCCGACGGGACCAAGCTGGTCACCGTCCACCAGCCCATTCGTTCTGCCACCCCCATCGGCGTCGGCGAAATTCGCGTCGCCGCCGGTGACATCGTCCTCAACGAAAAGCGGCCGACGGTGCGCCTGGAGGTCTCCAACACCGGTGATCGCCCCATTCAGGTGGGGTCGCACTATCACTTCTTCGAAACCAACCCCGCCCTCCATTTCGATCGGGCGCTGGCCCGCGGATTTCGCCTGGACATCCCCGCCGGCACCGCCGTGCGCTTTGAACCGGGCCAGACCCGCACCGTCGACCTGGTGGCCTATGTCGGCGCCCGGGTGGTCATCGGATTTCGCGGCGACGTCATGGGCGCGCTCGATCCGGGCGGGGTTCGTCCATGAAGACCATCGACCGTCGCGCCTACGCCGATATGTACGGCCCCACCACCGGCGATCGCGTGCGCCTGGGCGACACCGATCTGTTCATTGAAATCGAAAGCGATCACACCATCTACGGCGAGGAGGTGAAGTTCGGCGGCGGGAAGGTGATCCGCGACGGCATGGGCCAGTCCCAGCGCACGAACGAGGTGGCCGCCGACACCGTCATCACCAACGCCGTCATCGTCGACGCGCGCGGCATCATCAAGGCCGACATCGGCATCAAGGACGGCCGCATCGCCGGCATCGGCAAGGCCGGCAACCCCGACGTGCAGCCGGGCGTCGACGTGATCATCGGCCCCGGCACCGAGATCATCGCCGGCGAAGGTTGTCTGGCCACCGCCGGCGCCATCGATTCGCACATCCATTTCATCTCGCCACAGCAGTGCGAAGAGGCGCTGACCTCCGGCGTGACGACGATGATCGGTGGCGGCACCGGGCCGGCCGCCGGCACCAACGCCACCACCTGCACGCCCGGTCCCTGGAACATCGCCCGCATGTTGCAAGCCGCCGACGCCATCCCCATGAACATCGGCTTTCTGGGCAAGGGTAACGCCAGCCGGCCCGAGGCGCTGATCGAACAGGTCGTGGCCGGCTGCATGGGGCTCAAGCTGCACGAAGACTGGGGCACCACGCCGGCCGCCATCGATTGCTGTCTGTCGGTGGCCGACACCTTCGACATCCAGGTGGCCATTCACACCGACACCTTGAACGAATCCGGTTTCGTCGAGGACACCTTGGCCGCGTTCAAGGGTCGTGCCATTCACACCTATCACACCGAAGGCGCCGGCGGCGGCCACGCCCCCGACATCATCAAGGCCTGCGGCGTCCCCCACGTCCTGCCGTCGTCGACGAACCCCACGCGCCCGTACACCATCAACACCATCGACGAGCACCTGGACATGCTGATGGTCTGCCACCACCTGGACCCGGGGATCCCCGAGGACGTCGCCTTCGCCGAATCGCGCATCCGGCGCGAGACCATCGCCGCCGAGGATATCCTGCACGACCTGGGCGCGTTCAGCATGCTGTCCAGCGATTCGCAGGCCATGGGACGGGTGGGTGAAGTCATCACGCGCACCTGGCAGACCGCGCACAAGATGAAACAGCAGCGCGGGTTTCTGCCCGAAGACGCCTCCGCGGGCAGCCGCCACGACAACTTTCGCGTCAAACGTTACGTGGCCAAGTACACCATCAACCCCGCCATCACCCACGGCATCTCGCACGAGGTGGGTTCGATCTCCGTCGGCAAGCTGGCTGACATCGTGCTGTGGCGACCGGCCTTCTTCGGGGCCAAGCCGGCGGTCATCATCAAGGGCGGGATGATCGCGACGGCGCCCATGGGCGATCCCAACGCGTCGATCCCCACGCCGCAACCGGTGCACTACCGGCCGATGTTCGGGTCACTCGGCGGGGCGCGCCATGCCACGTCGGTGACGTTTGTGTCGCGGGCGGCGCTGGAGGACGGCGTCGGCGAACGGCTGGCCTTGCGCAAGCGGCTGGAAGTGGTACGCGGAACCCGCGCCATCGGCAAACGCGATCTGGTGCACAACGACGCCTTGCCGGTGATGGAGGTTGATCCCCAGACGTACGAGGTCCGCGCCGATGGCCAGCTCTTGACCTGCCAGCCCGCCCACGTGCTGCCGCTGGCCCAACGCTATTTTCTGTTCTAGGAGTCCCCCCGCCATGTTGAACGTGCACGAGGTCATTCCCGCCGGCGCCGCTGGTGCTGCAGACATTGTCCCCGACGCCACCGTCACGCTGACCTTCGAGGAGCGGCGGCGCAGTCGTCTCCTGGCCCACCTCGACGACGGGCGCGAGCTGGGGGTTTTTCTGCCGCGCGGGACGGTCCTGCGCGATGGCGATCGCCTGCGCGCGCGCGACGGCAGCATGGTGGTCGCCGTGCGCGCCGCCGCCGAAAGCCTGTCGATCGGCAGCACCCGCCACCCCCACCTGCTCACCCGCGCCGCCTATCACCTGGGCAACCGTCACGTGCCGCTGGAGATCGGTCCCGGCTGGGTGGCCTACGCGCACGACCACGTGCTGGATTCCCTGGTGCGTGCCCTGGGCCTGGAGGTGGAGGCGCGCGTGGCGCCGTTTGAGCCCGAGGTGGGCGCCTTTCACACCGAACGCGGCGGCCACCAGCACGGTCACCCGCACAGCCACGAACCTGCCCACGTCGCCGACCACCCCGACCACCACGACGCCGACCACGACAACGAAGCCGAACCCGAACACAGTCATGACGGCGGCGGAGGCTCCCATCGTCACTGACAGCCCCACCGCGCCTGCGGCCTTGCCTCTGTCGATCGGCGACACGGCGCTGCTGCGCCTGCTGCAGCTTTGCAGTCCGGCGCTGCCCATCGGCGCCTTCGCTTACTCGCAAGGTCTGGAGCCGGCCGTGGCCGCCGGCTGGGTGCGCGACGAAGAGACAACCGCCACCTGGATCGGTGGTCTGCTGCGCGGCAGCCTGGCCACGCTGGATCTCCCGGCGCTGGTTCGCCTGCACGCCGCCTGGCGCCAGCGCGGTGACGATGACGGCAACGGCGGCAATGACGACGACGCCAGCACCGGCACCGCCGACGATTGGACCGCGTTTCTGTCCGCCTGCCGTCCGTCGGCCGAGCTGCAAGCCGAGGATCGCCAGCTGGGCGGCAACCTCGCCCGCGTGCTCGCGGGCCTGGGCCTCACCGAAGCCGCACCGTGGATGGTTCGAGCCGACGTCACCTACGCGGCGATGTTCGCGCTGGCCGCGGCCCGCTGGGACGTGCCGCTCGGCGCGGCGCTGTCCGGGTACGCCTTCGTCTGGTGCGAAACCCAGGTCAGCGCCGCCGTGCGGTTGGTTCCCCTCGGGCAGAGCGCCGGGCAGCGAGTGGTGTCGTCGCTTTCGGCGGCCATCCCCGCCGTGGTCGCCCGGGCCCTCACCGTCACCGACGACGATATGGGCGCCGCCGCCCCCTCGCTGGCCATCGCCAGCGCCATTCACGAAACCCAATACTCGCGGCTGTTCCGGTCGTGACAGCCGCAGGGAGCACCCCATGAGCCCCGACACCGATCAATCAAGCGCGAACGCCGACACCAAAACCACTGCCACCACCAACGCCAACCCCAGTTCGCAACCGCTGCGCCTGGGCGTGGCCGGCCCGGTCGGTTCGGGAAAAACCGCGCTGGTCGATGCGCTGTGCAAGCGCCTGCGCGACGAATTCCGCATCGCCGTCGTCACAAACGACATCTACACCAAGGAAGACGCCCAGTTTCTGATCCGCAGCGGCGCCTTGCCCGAAGAACGGATCGTCGGTGTCGAGACCGGCGGCTGCCCGCACACCGCCATTCGCGAAGACGCCTCGATCAACCTGGAGGCGGTCGACGCCCTCATCCGCCGCTATCCCGATCTGCAGATGGTGGTGATCGAAAGCGGCGGCGACAACCTGGCCGCCACCTTCAGCCCGGAGCTGGCCGATCTCACCATCTATGTCATCGACGTGGCCGCCGGCGACAAGATCCCGCGCAAGGGCGGTCCCGGCATCACCAGGTCGGACCTGCTGGTTATCAACAAGATCGATCTCGCGCCCGCCGTCGGCGCTTCGCTGGAGGTGATGGACCGCGACGCTCGCCTCATGCGCGGCCAGCGCCCCTTCGTCTTCACCAACCTCAAGACGCGCGAAGGGATCGAACCGATCGCCGACTTCGTGGTCAAACGCGGCCTGCTACGAACCTGACGACGGCAACGGAGAAGGCAACGACAACGCCGGGGCCGGCGCCTTCTCAAAACAATCCAGCACGTCGGGCTTCTCACCGCACTTGGTCAGGATGAAGGCGTTGTGCGACGACAGGCCAAATCGTTCGCCCATGCTGCGCAACCGATGCAGCCCAAATCCGTACCCCGAATACAGCGGCAACAGCAGCACGCGCTGCACGTTGAACGACGCCGACTGAAATTCGCTGGCCCACGACTGCGCCCCGAAACCCAGCCACTCTGACCAGTGGCCGGCAAACTCGCCGTGCACGCGCGGCACCGACCAGCGCACGATGGTGCGCAGGGATCGGCCCCAGACGCGCTGGTCGCACCAGCGGTTTGTGGCATCGGCGGCGCAGACCGACCCAGGCAGGGCGCGCGGCTTGGGCTTGGTGACGACCTTGTCCACCAGGATGTCCAGGGCGCCCACGAACAGGTGCGGGTAGTAAAACAGCAGCTGGAAAAGCTTCCACGTTCGCGACGGCATGATGTGAATCATGATGCCGCCCGGCCGCAGACAGCGCGCCATCTCGGCGAACACCGGCTCCCGATCGCGGATGTGCTCCAGCACGCTGGACGAGAAGATCAGATCAAAGCTGGCGTCGCGAAAGGGCAGCGTGGTCGCGTCGCAAACCAGCCGCCGGACCCCCGATCCCGGCGATGCTGTGGCCAGCCGCGGCCTGAAGGGATCCGTCGTTATGAACGAGCGGCAGTACTTTGCCACCAGCGAAGCGACAAAGCCGTCGCCACCACCAATTTCCAGCGCATCTCCCAAAACACCGTTCGGTACGCCGCCAAACAACGCCCCCAGCTCTCGTTGCCTTTGGAGACTGCGCGCCACGGGCCAAGGCTGACGCACACCCATGCGGCATTTTAAACCTGTTGGTACCGGCAAAACAATCGGTTTGGACCGGTAATTACCGTTGTGCGCGTTACGTTGTGGGCCTTACGGGGTAGCCTTACGGGCCCGGCGCCTGCGGGATGCCGAAAAGCTCGCGCAGCTGCGGGTAACGAACCTTGGGCGTGTCCACGTCATGCAGCCCAATACGCAATGAAATCGATTTTCCGTCGCCCCAGGGCCACCACAGTCCAAAGGCGCCCGGCGCTCCCGTATCGCCGCCCCAGAACAAAAGCTGTCCGGAACGCACGCCGCCATATTGCTCGGCCAGGGCCCGTGCCCCAGGCGGCGCGCCGGCCAAGGTGTCGGCGCCGAAGGCCAGCGGCAACACGCCAGCGCTGGCCGCGCGCGCTTCCGTCTGCTGGTCGATGGTGATGGTCGACATCACGCACTTGAAGCGGCGGTCATAACCCCACTCCGCGGACGGCCACGCCGTCTTCAGCTTTTCCAATCCCGCAAACAGGCTCTCCCACTGTGGCTCTGCTCCAGTCATCGCATCATCGTACGCGCCTATTGTGCCTCGCGTCTAGCGCCGCTAGCGCGGTGTCCAGCGCCGCTAGCGGCGCATGAGAGCGCCAATGGCAGTCGACAGAGCGATGTAGTCGTCGGCGGCGGCCGGCGTCGCCATCCTGGCGAAGCAGCGCCGCACCCGCCGCAGCAGCGGAACGTCGTCGGCTTTTAGCACCGCGGGCAGCCCGCTGGCCCAGGAGACGGTAGTCGCTCCGCCGGTTGAACTGCCGGTGGCTTCGGCCCCGCGCATTGTGCCCAGCGGCGCTGCGTCTCCTTCCAGAAAGGCGGCGAAGGCCTGCAGCCAGCGCTCGCGTGCCTGCGGCAATCCCGGCGCTAGCGCTGGCGCCGGCTGTCGCGGCCGTGGTGGCGGCTGCCGCGCCGCCGGCGGCGGTGGCTGCTGCCGCGCCGCCGGTGGCGGCTCATAGGCCAGCAGCGCCTGGATGGTGGCCCGCGCCTCGGCGGGCATCGCAGAAACGTCGGTGGTTCGCAGCG
>JAXDMH010000731.1:0-3634 GCA_034666225.1 Myxococcales bacterium | reverse complement strand
TCTCCTTCCAGAAAGGCGGCGAAGGCCTGCAGCCAGCGCTCGCGTGCCTGCGGCAATCCCGGCGCTGGCGCCGGCTGTCGCGGCCGTGGCGGCGCGTCGGCCAGCAGCGCCTGGATGGTGGCCCGCGCCACGGCGGGCATCGCAGAAACGTCGGTGGTTCGCAGCGCCTGGACCGCAGCCGGGGTCAACTGAAAGACCATCAACCAGATGGCGATCAGGCGCCCCGGCTGTTTGCCGTCGGCGGCGATGCGGGCCAGCGCCGGCGTGGCTCGTTCTTCGTCCAGGCTGCCGAAAAGAAACAGCGCCCCCAGCTGCGCGTCGACGGTCCCGCCACCGTCGGGCAGGGCATAGTGGCGCGTCGGGTCCGCCAGCCAGCGCTGGCCCGCCTCCGTGACGTCGAAGCCTTCGTAAGCGCGCTGAGCCAGGATCTGCACCCACAGCCGCAGCTCGACGTCTTCCAGGGCGGTGTGCGTCCACAGCCGGGTCTGCAGCGCCTTCGACTCGATGCCCGGATCAACAGCCACCAGCAGCGCGCTGCCGTCGAAGAGAAAGAACGGATCGGCGCCGGGATCGCCAAGGGCGCGACGCAGGCAGGGCGCCAGTCGGATGGGATCGCCCTGCACCTGTTTCCACAGGTCATCCATCAGCGCCGCCTTGGCGTCCTGATCGGCGGGGGTCAGAAGCGACGGTTTGAACGTGTAGGTGGCCCGGATCTGCGCGTCCAGGACCTGGCATTCCGACGCCGAGGCCGGCGCTGTCGCAACAGTCGTCGCCGTGTTCGCGCTGCCGGGCCGGGGCAGGCCGTGCGTCGCGCAGCCAGCCGCGCTGATCAGCATCAGCGTGGCCGCGACACCGCGCCAGACGCCAGCCTGCACCTGCGCCTGCTCGATCAGTTGTGGTGCTTCTTGCCGGCGCCCGGCTTTTCGGCGGGGGCGGGCAACGACTTGTAGACCAGCTCGACCACCTGATCGCCCTTGACCATCACCTGCCCCCATTTGGCGTCGAACTCCGCCGTGGGCTTGGTCGCCTTGATCTCGTCCAGTGACTTGTGCGCCGCCGCCAGCTTGCCGACGCGCTCGCCGATCGTCGCCAGCATGTCGCGCCAGGCTTTCAGCTCCGTCCGGCTCGCCAGCGGTCCGTGCCCGGGAATGATCTTGGTGGCGTCATCGCTCAGGGCCAGGACCTTGTCCGCGGCGGTGATGAACCCTTGATACAGCCCGCCGTTGGGAATGTCGACCACCGGATAGCTGATGGTCATGAACGTATCGCCCATGTGAATGACGTTGGCTTTCTTGAAGTGGACGATGGCGTCTCCGTCGGTGTGGGCGGGCGGTACATGGAAGATGTGGATCTCGTCGCCGTTCAGATACAGCGTCACGTCGTCACCGAAGGTCACCACCGGCAACGCCGCCGGCGGCAGCGCCTTGAACTCCATCTTCTTGCCCAGGAAGTCCAGGACCTGATCGACGCTGAGGCGCTTGCGGACGTTGTCGTGCGCCATGATGACGGCGCCAGATGCCGCCATGGCCGGGTTGCCGCCGGTGTGGTCAGAATGCCAGTGCGTGTTGATCAAGAAACGCACCGGCTTTTTCGAGAGCGCCGCCAGGGCCACCTTCAACTTGGGCGTCATGGGCGCGATCTCGTCGTCGACCAGGAAGACGCCGTCGTCACCCACCGACACGGCGACGTTGCCGCCCGCAAAGCCGTTCTCCCCCTCGATCATCGACACGGTGCCCGCCACCGGCGACGTCTTCAACGTCACCTTGGCCGGGTCACCAAACTGCGCCAGCGCCGTCGCGCCGACCAACGAAACCAACAGGGCCGAGACCATCACTGTTTTCATGGCCGACGAGTGTGCCGCAAACCCGCGCCGCCGTCACTGCAGGCGTGATTCGATGCGCGAATCGGGGACCAGCCAGATCAGCGCCACCAGAACGTAGATGGCCGCCGACAGCCAGGTGGCGACGAACGCCAGCGGGATGGCCGCCACGTACAGCAGCGCCGAGAGTTTCCCCTTGCGGTCATTGCCCACGGCTTTGGCCAGCGCTGACCCAGACCCTTGATGGGCGATGATCGTCCGCAACAGGATCGTGTAGGCGATGGCCGCCGCCAGCAGCACCCCTCCATAAACCGCGGTCGGCACCGCGGCCAGGTGATTTTCGCCCATCCACCCTGTCCCGAACGGGATCAGCGACAGCCAGAACAGCAGGTGGTGGTTGGCCCACAGGATCTTGCCGTTGATCCGCTCCGTGGCCTGCAGCATGTGGTGGTGGTTGTTCCAGTAGATGCCGATGAACACAAAGCTCAGCGCGTAGGTGAGAAAGATCGGCAACAGCGGGCGCAAGTCTGACCACTCGGCCCCGTGCGGGACCTTCAGCTCCAGCACCATGATGGTGATGAGGATGGCGATGACGCCGTCGCTGAACGCCTCAAGCCGTCCCTTTGTCATGGCCAGACGCGGCTCACCCTAGCATCGGGTTCGCCGGTTGTCTTCGCGCTGGGTCGTCGCGCAGGGGCCGGCGCGCCGGCCGGTGCTTTGCCGCCGGTCAGGCTTTTTCGATGGCGGTGCAGCTGGTGGTGACCAGCCCGCCGCCCGCGCCGAACGTGTTCAGCGTCAGCCCCGCGGCACGCAGCACGGTCAGAAGGACGGTGCTGGTGTTTTCGTTGGTGGTCGACCGATAGTGAACACCGGGGTATTTCAGGAAGCCGCCGCCGCCGCCGGCCACCACGATGGGATAGTCGGTGATGCTGTGCGCTTTCCCGTCGGCGGTGTCGCTGCTGCCATAGATGACGGTGTTGTCCAGCACGTTGCCGGCGCCCTCGGGGATGGCCTTGATGGACTGCAGAAGCTGCGAGAAGCACTGCATGGTGAACACCGTCGACGCGTGCACCAGCGGCTGGTTGCCGCCCTCGTCGTGGGTCATGCCGTGATGCCCCTCGCTGGCCATGGTCTGCCAGAACACGGTGAAGGCCGTGCTGCCGGTGTACATCATCGAAAAGACCCGCGTCTGATCACAGGCCAGCGCCATGGCGATGAGGTCGCTCATGGCCTTGGTCTTTTCCGCCAGCATCTCCTTGCCGCCCATGTCCGCAATGTTGCCCGGGTTGGTCGCCTTGCTGCACATCGCCGGCAAGATGGTGTCGTTGGCCAGCCGGTTCTCCAGCGTGCGGATGTTGGTGACGTGCGAATCAAGCCGCTGCTTGTCGTAGGCGCTGACCTTGCCGCTGAGGCCGTTGATGTCGGCGGTGACCGCGTCCAGGACGCTGCGCCGCAGTTTCTTGCTGACGTCGGTCACCGGCATCCCGGTCGGCGCCATGAAGCCGTTGCCGAACAACCGGGCGAACACCGTCGACGGGTTGTACTCGGCCGGGTTGGGCATGTCGGGCCCGTTGTGCGACAGCGTCTTCAGCGTCGTCCCTTCGTTGGGATTGACCCGTGTCGAGATGCCGATCTCCAGCGAGCGGAGACCTTTGAAGTCCTTGGCAACCGCGTCGGCCGCCACCTGGTCGACGGTCTTTGCGCTGAAGGTGGAGCGGAACGGCGCTCCCCCTTTGGGCTGCACCACCATGGGCGCGCCCGAAAGAATGCCGACGGTGCCGGCGTGGTGCCCCTGCTGGTTGCCGGTCTTGATGG
>JAXDMH010000730.1:0-6557 GCA_034666225.1 Myxococcales bacterium | reverse complement strand
TTGGTATTCGTTGTTTCATTGGGTGGACTGTCGGCCCTGGCGGCAAAGCCTGACAAGGTCACGGTCAAGGTCAACCTCATCGACACCAAGGGCGTGGGGCAGCCCATCGGGACGGTGACGTTCCAGGACAGCAAGGACGGGGTGACGTTGACGACCAAGCTCAAGGGCCTCACTGCCGGCGAGCACGGCTTCCATGTTCATGAGAAGGGAAGCTGCGACCCCGCCGACAAAGAAGGCAAACCGACGGCCGGCCAGAGCGCGGGCGGGCACTTTGATCCGGACGCCACCAAGGCCCACAAGGGACCGGGCGGCGGCGGCCACAAAGGCGACCTGCCCAAGCTGGTGGTCTCGGACAAGGGGACGGCAAACGCCAAGCTGGAGGTCCCCGGCGTCAAGGTTGCCGACCTGCGCGGCAAGGCCCTGATGATTCACGCCAACGGCGACAACTACTCCGACGACCCCAAGCCCCTGGGCGGCGGCGGCGACCGCGTCGCCTGCGGCGTCATCCCCTAATAGCGGCTCCGCCGCCGCGGAAGGGGCCTGCTGGCCCCTCCCGCGAGCCCTCCCCACGCGACGAGAGCCGAAGGCGGATCCCAACTGGCCTGCGGCGTCTCCGGTGGGCAAAGCCCACCTCCGATCCGCAGCAGAAGTTGCGTTACGTCGTTGCCGATTCGCCGCGGTCGGAAACGGGACGCGTGGACGGGCGGGGGGTCAGAAGGCCCTTCCACTCGTCGTCCACGGCCCGCAGGCGGCGTTCGATTTCGCCGATGGCGGCGTGCATATGAGCCAGCTCTTCGGCGGCTGCCATCAGAGCCGCCGGGTCGTCAGAAGCGGGCGCCAGCGCCAGCAGGCGGTTCCGGGCGATGCGCACCCAGGACCGCGATTCGTCGATAGCCGTCTTCGCCTCTACCTTAAATACCATTGTGGCGGCCTCCATCGGCTGGTGTCGCCACAACTTGAGACCGGCCCCGCCGGTTGTCTAGACGCCCGCGCGATTTTCTGTCGCTTGCGGGCGCGGCGCGGCGGGAACGATCCCCAGCGCCTCGCCCCTGGCCCGGGCCGCCTGTTTGATCTTGGCCGTGATGGCAGGCTTGGCCTCGATCCATTCCTCGCGGGCCTGGGCGAACAGCTGCGGCGAACGCATGACGATCTTCTTGCGCAGCTTGGCCAGGACACCGGGCAGGGCGCGAGTCGTCTCGACCACCTTGGTCGCGGCGGCTCGCATTTCCAGGATGCGCACCTGGGCCGGAGACTTCTCCAGCAGCGGCGCGATCTCCATCAATCGGTCGGCAGCGGTGCCGGCCGCGGCGTGGGGCGAGCGATGCAGGCCCGTGGCGTACTGAGGATGAGCGGCGTAGAAGGCGGACACCTTCTCGGCCGTGACGCCCAGCTTTGCTAGCAGGTCCTGATATTCCTTCTGCGCGGCCAGGCGGGCCTTGAAGAGGAACATCTGGACGCGGCTCTGCACGTTGACCTTGCCGTCGCCCGACGTCTCGATGGCGCAGAAGATGCTCTGCGGATAGACGCTGGTGATCATGCTCTGGATGCCGTCGGAGACACCCGACGACGGCATGCACCCGAACGGCTTCACCGACAACGTCATGTGCGCCTTGTTGTGCAGCACGTTGAGGATGAACTTGCCCACCTCCATGTGCCCTTCGCCGCCGCGCACGTTGTTGTCGTAGTACTTGTGCGCCGTCTCGGCGATTTCATCCATGTCCGGCAGGTGGTAGCCGTAATAGCCGACCGCCGCGCCGAAGGTGTGGAAGGCGGCCCGGATGGCCACGTCGGCGACGAACAGGCCCGCCAGCTTCTTGCCGATGCTGACGTTCTTGAGGCCCTTGCGGGCGTCGTCCACGCCGCGCAGCTCGGCGCGCAGCTTGGTGTCGTAACGACCTTCCCACAGCATGAACAGCAGCCAGTTGGTGACGAACTGGATGTCGCACTCGGCGCCTTCCGACTCCAGGAAGCGCTGCAGGTGATAGTTGCCGTCGCCTTCGGTGGTCATGGCCCAAAACTCGCCGATGATCGACACGCGCGGCGCGGGGCGGGTCCAGTCCAGCTTGACCTGCGCGAACTCGCGCTTGCCGCGCAACAGCGCCGCCAGGACGGATCGCTTTTCCACCAGCGCATCGAAGACGTATTTCTTGGTGCGCTCGATGACCTTGTCGGTGGCGCCGGCCTCGGCCTCGAACGGGCGCAGGCGGTAGCCCATGCCGTTGATGACGTCGCCCGAGATGATGGCCTTCAGCAGGCCCATGAAGAAGTCGGGGTTCATGGCCAGCCCGGCCTCTTCGCCCGTGGCCTGCTTGAGGCCGCCCTTCTGCTGGAACAGCATCACGCGGAAGCCGTCGAAACCAGCGTCGCGCAAGGCCTTGCGGTACTCGGTGGCGTACATGCCGAAACGGCAGGGGCCGCAGGCGCCCGCGGTCAGGAAGACGTATTTTTCGACCATGTCGGTGGCCGAGCGCTGCTCGCTCTGCGCCCGCTCGGTCAGGAACTTGACCAGGTTTCCGACGGTGAAGTAGGTCGGGTTGCACTGGCCGCGGTTGCCGAACTCCTTGCCATAGCGAAGGGCATCGTTGTCCGGCATGTCGATGACCTCGACCTTGTAGCCAAGGCCGGTCAGGGCGCCTTTGACCAGGTAGTCGTGCGCCGCGGTCAGTCCCGACACCAGCAGCGTGGTGGTCTCGCGCTGGCTGGCCTTGAACTGCGGATTGACCATCTGGTCGTACCAGTGCTCGGTGTTGAGGGGCGGGCCGCTGGCAATGGCCGCTTCGTCGTCCAGCTTGCGCAGCTCGGCGTCGACGTCGATGTCTTCGCCCAAAATTGGCAAACGAAATGCTGAGTGGTCGGCAGTAGACATAAAGAGGCTCCTAGCTCGCTGAAATCGGTTGCACGGTGTCGGCGCCGTTGCGCTTGATGCCGAGCTGGACAATTCCTGCTCGCTTCATTTCGTCCTGGGCGGTTGCCCGCAGTTCCTTGTCGGTCGGGGGCTTCTTGGACTGCTCGTAGGATCGCACGCGTTCCGTGATGTCCTGAATCTGGGCTTCGATGCGGGGGTCCTTCTGCGAACGTTCGGTCAGTTGCTGTGACTTCATCTGCAACAGGGCCAATCGCTTGCGGTCGATGGCGTGCAGCATGTCGGCGCGCTGGTGCGACACGTCCTCCAGGCGTTCCTTGTGCAGCCCCAGGCTGTGCGCGTACGTCTTGACCCGGATCTTGATCGACCCGCCCGGCTTGTTGGCGTCGATGTCGTGCAGCGCCGAGTACGGCGTGCCGGCCGTGCTGATGATGCTGTCGATGATGCCGTAGGTGGGGGCGTCGTGCCCGCACTTGAACGACGACAGATCCAGCACCACCACGTTCGGGTGATGGGCGGCGAACTTGGCTGCCCACACCTTCTGCGCCGAGTTCGACGAATAGTTCTCCGGCCAGACGTCGCCGATCTCCAGCGGGCTTTCGATGCGCCCCTCGGCCAGATCCTTGGCGAAGTACTTGGCCAGGTACGTCTCGTCCTTGGGGATCGATCGAATCGACAGCACCGGGTAACCCAGCACCTGAAATTCCTCCGGGATGCTGTGGTTGAGGCCCGGGTCCAGGTGGTAGGGGCGGCCGATCATCATGATGGCGATGCGGTCTTCCTTCTCGACCTGGTCCAGGATGGCCCGCCCCTTGGCTTCCATCTCGACGTCCAGCTTGCGCAGGGCTTCAAACCCCTGGTCGCAGGCGAAATCGGATTCGTCTTCGGTGATCCCAAGGTGCTCGCGGAAGCAGTTGAAGAGCTGCTTGCGCAGCAGGTTCGGTTCAATCAACGAGCACGCCGGGTCCAGGTACTTGATCCCGCGCGTGGCGAAGAAGTCGACCTCTTTGGTGAAGGCCGCCTTGAGGACGTTGGGTGCGCCGGCCACGATGGGGCAGGAGGCATAGTCCATCCCCTTCTTCACGAACGACGGCACGTGCGTCAGCGTCGGGAAGAAGATCATCTGCAGCGGCCGTTCGGGGGTGTGGTGGTGGAAGATCAGGTTGTGGATGTGCGCCTGGCCGACCTTGGACGGATAGCAGGGATCGATCGATCCATACTTGCCGCCTTCGACCCACATCTCTTCGGACGTGTAATCCGAGAACACCACGTGCTGCTTCTGGATCCCAAGCGTTTCCAGATACGTTCGCCAGAAGGGGGCCGTCGACCAGATGTTCAGCACCTTGGGGATGCCGATGCGCATGCGGGCGCGTTTCTTCCAGGCGTCGCTGTCGCTGCGGGCGAAGGTGCGTTCCACCTGCACGCGGCGCACGCCGCTGAACATCTTGTGGACCTCGACGTCCATCTTCTTGGCGCCGTGCTCGGGCATGGGCGACTGGTCGTAAAAGTGCCTGTAAAGCAGCTTGGATTCGGTGTCGACCAGGTTGGGGTACAGCTTCATCAGCTTCTTCCGCTCGGCGGACAGGGCCAGCATGGCGTCTTCCGATTCGACCGTGCCCTTCTCGCAGGAAAAGCCGCTGATGTACCGGGCGGTGTCGCCGGCCGGGGTCTTGGTGTCGATGAACGTGCGCTGGCACAGGTTCGGGCAGAAATGGCAGCGCGTGCTCTCGTCATTGACCGACACGTATTCGATGTCGATCGCCGAATCGATGCCGATGAACGTCGAGTAGCCGCGTCGCTTGACCACGCGCAGGGTTTCGAAGGCGGCGCCAATGGCCCCGGCTTCGCCGCAGTGGGGGTGGACGTACACCTCGGCGCCCGGAACGCGCTCTTTGATGTAGTCGACCTGGGCTTTGACGGCCGCCAGGTTGTACTGAGTGCCGCCCTGAAGGACGTATTTCTTCCCCAGCGCCGCCATGCGCGGGATCTGCACGACGTACTGCCAGACGTTCTTGGGCAGCACCTGGGCCAGGCCCGCCAGAAGCTCTTCTTTCGAATAGCCTTCCTTCTGGAAGTTGACCCGGTCGCTGTCCAGGAAGACCGCGCAGCCATAGCTGAACTTGGGCGACAGCTCGGCGCCGAAGGCGGTCTCGGCGTAATCGGTGATCTTCACGCCGAACTGATCGGCCATGGCCTGCAACAGCATGCCGTTGCCGGCCGAGCACTGGTTCGACAGGCGGAAGTTCTTGATGTCACCGTTCTGCATGAACAGGACCTTGATGTCCTGGCCTCCGATGTCGCAGACCACGTCGATGTCGCCGAAGTACGTGGTGGCCGACATCATGTGGGCCACGGTCTCGACGATGTTCACGTCGGACTTGACCGTCTTTTCCAGGACGTCCGCCGCGTAACCGGTGGCGCCGAAGCCCAGCACCTCCAGTGTGCAGTCCTGCGACCTCACCCAGTCGCGCAGCCGGCCCAGGATCTCCTTGACGTCCTGGATCGGGTTGCCCTTGGAGAGCTGGTATTCCTTCTTGAGGATGTTCTTGTTCTCGTCGATGAGGACGGCCTTCGACGACGTCGAGCCGCCGTCCATGCCGATCACGGCGCGGATGCGGGTCCCGGGCTCCAGCTTGGCTGGTTCAAAGCGCGGGATCTTGTACTGCTCGCGGAAGGCTTCCAGCTCGTCGGTGCTGCGCGACAGGGCCGGCCCGGCCGAATCGCCCAGCTTTGACTTGCGCCCCGAGGTGATGAAGTCGTTCAGGGGATCAAGGCCACGATAGACGCCCACCGAGGCGTCCTCGTGCAGGCCGTACATGACCGCGCCGAACGCCGCATAGTACTGGGCGTTCTCCGGGATCATGATCAGCTCTTCCAGCGGGACGTCCTTGGGATAGGCGTAGCCGCGGTCTTCCCAGGTCTGCGGAATGCGCTTGCGCCAGCACTCCTGCAGGAAGGGCAGATAGGTGTTGGGTCCGCCCAGCAGCAGCACCTTGTGGCGCAGGGTGTTCCCGCGCGTCAGCACCGACAGGTTCTGCATGACGATGGCGTCGGCCAGCGAGCACATGATCTCCGGCGACGGGATCGACGCCTTGACCAGGTTGACGATGTCGGTCTCGGCGAAGACGCCGCACTTGGCCGCCACGTGGTGCAGCTTGCTGTCGTCGAAGTGCAGGCGCATGGCGTCTTCCGACGGCATCCCCACCTTCATGAAGCATTTATCGATGGTGGCGCCGGTGCCCGACGCGCACTTGTCGTTCATCGAGGCGATGGCGGTCTTGCCGCGGCTCTTGCCGTTTTCGTCCTTGGCCTCTTTGAAGATGATGATCTTGGCGTCCTGGCCGCCCAGTTCCACCACGGAGCCGACGTCGGGATGCAGCTTTTCGACGGCCAGCGTGACCGCGTTGACCTCCTGCACGAACTTCGAGCCCAGCGGGGCCACCAGCGGTCCCGACCCCGACCCGGTGATGAATGAACGGATGGCCCCCGTCTTCATGTTCGGGAAGGCGTTGCCGATGGCCACCAGCAGTTCCATGACCTTTTCGGCCTGCTTGGTCTGGTGGCGCTGATAGTCAGACCAGAGGATCTGGTGGGTGACGGGATCGACGACGACGGCTTTGACGGTGGTGGACCCGACATCGATGCCAATAAAGACGGGGTCCGTGCGCGGACTGGGGGATTCGACGGTCGCGGC
>JAXDMH010000729.1:0-4101 GCA_034666225.1 Myxococcales bacterium | reverse complement strand
CACCTGTTCGAACGGCGCGGGAGGCACAGTCACCTGCACCGCCGCCAGCTTCCCGGCCGGGGCGACCGCATCCCTCACCGTCGTCGGTCACATTCCCTCGGGTACGGCGGACGGAACGACCTACGTGAATTTTGCGACGGTCACATCCAACTTTGACCCGAACAGCGAGAACGACGCCGCGACGACTCTGGTCTGCGTGCAAGGCGACAGCTGCCAGGCCGGCGCCTGCAACGGGAACAAAGTCGTCGTCTGTGCCGCTGCCGACCAATGCCAGACGCCGGGAACGTGCAACACCGTGACGGGCGTGTGCTCTGACAGCGTGGCCAAGGCGAACGGCGCCGCCTGCAGCGACGGCGATGCCTGCACGCAGACCGACACCTGTCAGGCCGGCGTTTGCACGGGCGGCAACCCGGTGGTTTGTGCCGCCGCCGACCAGTGCCACATTCAGGGAGCGTGCAACCCGGTCACGGGGACATGCGCGGCGAATCCGACCAAGACCGACGGCGCCGCGTGCAACGACGGCAACGGCTGCACGCAGAGCGACAGCTGTCAGGCGGGCGTGTGCAGCGGCGCCAGCCCGGTGATCTGTCCCGCGCCCGACCAGTGCCACACCCAGGGAACGTGCAACCCAGTCACCGGGACATGCGCGGCGAATCCGGCGAAGAGCGATGGCGCCGTGTGTGACGACGGGAACGCCTGCACACAGATCGACAGCTGTCAGGCGGGCGTGTGCAGCGGCGCCAGCCCGGTGGTCTGTCCCGCGCCCGACCAGTGCCACACCCAGGGAGCGTGCAACCCAGGCACCGGGATATGCGCGGCGAATCCGCCGACGACCAATGGCGCCGCGTGCAACGACGGCAATGTCTGCACGCAGACCGACAGCTGCCAGGCCGGTGTTTGCCTGGGGGTCACCGTCAGTTGTGACGATGGGAACTCTTGCACGATGGATACCTGCAATTCGGTCATGGGTTGCGTGCACATAACCGCGTGCGATGCCGGCGTCGACGCTGGTGACGCCGGCGATGGCGGCGACGGCGGCGACGGCGGCGATGCGCGGGCCGATGCAACAGACGGCATCGCTGCGGACGCTGATGGTTCTGACAGTTCTGACGGCAACCCCGCGGATGCGACACCGGTCGACACCGTGCCGTTCGACGGACTGTCTGCCGACGCGCGAATTGACGGGCCCGGTGCTGATGCCCGGGCGGACGTGTCCGAGGTGGCCGCTGACAGGCCGACCACGGACGGGCGCCTCGCTGACGCCACAACTACGGATGCGCGTCCGGCCGACGCGAAGAAAGACGCCGCCGGGTCCGCCTCTTCCGACAGCGGATGTGGTTGCCTCACCGCAGGCGCGGCGGAGACATCCGGCTCCTTGGCCTGGTTGTTCCTCCTCGGTCTTTTCCTGGTCAGGCGGCGCCAGCCGCGGCGCCCGGACGCCCCGACCCAGACGCGCGGCTAGAACGGAAGGTCAAGCTGGCGCCGTGACCGCGCCGGCCGGCCGGTGACGGTGCGGGCGCCCAGGACTGTCCCGGCAGCGCGTTCGGCGGCGATCCAGCGGTGGAGGTCGGCCGGCGTCGGTTCGGGGCGCGGCGGTGGTGCGGGCGTGGGGCCAGTGTCGACCGCGACGCCGTCAACGACGTCGTTCAAGGCGCGGGCCTGGGCGTCCAGCCGGCGCAAGGCCGCCAATCGCTCGTCGTTGCCCAGCTTGGCGCGCGTGACGGCGTCCTTCAGCACGCGCAGGGTCTGATCGTAGACGCGCAGGGGAACCGGGAACGGGTGGCCGTCCTTCCCGCCGTGCGCCAGCGAGAAGCGCGCAGGATCTTCAAAGCGGCTGGGCGCGCCGTGCACCACCTCGGCCACCAGGGCCAACGCGAACAGCGTGCGCGCGCCGACGCCTGGAACCAGCAACAGCTCGGCGAAGTCGCGCGGACCTTGCTGGGCCACCGCCGTCAACGTCCGCCCCAGCCGCGCCAGATCGATGTTCGCCGCCCGCACGTCGTGGTGCGCCGGCATCAGCAGGTGGGGACCGCCGCAGGCGAGCTCGACGGACGCGGCCCGCGCGGGGGCGGCGCGCCGATCGGTCAGGTTCACGATCGCGCCGGCGGGGCGACCTTCGATGGCCGCGTGCGGCTCCTCGACGAACGAGCGCGCCCGATCCCAGATCCAGTGATAGCGCCTGGCCTGCCGGCGCTCCGTGTTCATTCCCTGCTGCACCACCACCCACGCGCCGTCATCGGCGACGACGAACCCGTGCAGATACAGCGCGAAACCGTCCTGGATGGCGGCGCTGTCGACCTTGGCCACCAGGCGGCTGGTGGCCACCAATCCGGTGGCGTCCAGTCCCAGGCGGTCGCCCAGCGCGGTCAATTCTTCGGGCGTGCGTCGGGAGTGGCGCCCGCGACCGCCGCAGACGTGCAGGCCCAGCTCGTCCGCCACCGGGGCGAGCCCGCGCTTGAGCGCGCCTATCACGCTGGTGGTGATCCCCGACGAGTGCCAGTCCATCCCCATCACCGCCCCGAAGCTCTGGAACCAGAACGGATCAGCCAGCCGGCGCAGCACCTCGTCGCGCCCGTACTCGTGGGCGATGGCCTCCACCATCACCCGCCCCAGGCGCGCCATCCGCCCGGCCAGCCAGGCCGGCACCCGCCCACCGTGAAGCGGCAGGTCGGCGGTGCCCGTGCGTCCGTGCGAGGTGCCCACGCCGTCAATCCTGCCACACGCCTTGCGTCCGCGTCGCGCACCGCCGCTGTCGTTGGGCCCGGGCCCACGTTGACCGGGCTCGCTGATCTGGTCACGATGTCTGGCAGATGTACGCTTCACGCCTTGTTCTGTGCCTCGCGCTCTTCGTCGGTTGCGCGTCGGTCCGGAAGGGCGGGGGTGCTTCGCCGGGGGCCGACGCGTCGGTCGAGGTGGCCGATCCTTCGTCGATTGATGCGGGCGGTTCCGATCGCCCGGCCGTCACCGACGCCGGCGCCGGCAGCGACACCATTGCTCCCATCGGCAACCGCGTTGTGTTGCAGGGAGCGCTGCCCAGCGGCGTGGCGGGCCTCTTCAGCGGGGCCACTGTCAGCACGACTACCGCCGCGCAAATGCCCGCCCTGGTCTACCCGGCGGCCGACACGATGTTTCCGCCCAACATCGCCCGGATTCTCTTCCAGTGGACGGCAACAACCGGAAACGCCTTTCGACTGCACTTCGGCGTCGGTCAACGGACGCTGGATGTCTTCACCGATGGGGCCGACGCCACCTGCGCCAAGGCAAGGACGGGCGGCAAATGCTGGGAGTCGGCCGCCGATACGCTGATGCCGTATCTGGAAGCCGCCGCTGGTGGAAAGATCGATCTTCAGATCACGTCGATCGACACGGCAGCGCCGGCCACGGCACAGCAGTCAGGAATGGTTTCGTTCCGCGTGGCCCAGACCCGCGTCGGTGGCGCCATCTACTATTGGTCGACGACGGCGCAGGGAATCCGCAAGGGGACGCTGGACGGTCGGGACGCGGCCGACTATCTGACGCCCGCCGGCGCCAAAGGTCAGTGCGTCGCCTGTCATACGCTGTCGCGCTCGGGCAAGCGGCTCAGCATCGCGCTGCCGGGTGATCTGCTGGGCCTGGCCGACGTGGTGGCGGCGCCGCCTCCCCTCACCTTCGGTCCGTCGACGCAAGGATTCCCGGGGCAGAACATCGAAGCGTCGTGGGCCACCTTCAGTCCCGACGAGTCCCAGATCGTGGTGGCCGGGCAGGGCGTGCTGACGCTGCGGGATGCCACCACCGCCGCTGCCATCGGGGCGCCCGTCGCGCTTCCGGCGGGGATGACGGGCAGCATGCCGGACTGGTCGCCCGACGGCCGGCACCTGGTGTTCGCCGCGTCGACCGACGCGCCCACGGCCCGGCTGGCGCGCCACCTTCAGGGGTCGTCCATCGCCTGGCTGACGGTGAGCGGAACGAACTTCACCGGTCTCGAGATCATCGCGCAGTCGAGAGGCATCATCAGCAACGCCTGCGTCGGTCAAGAGAGCTATGCCAATCCGATGTTCAGCCCGGACAGCCGCTGGCTGGCTTTCACGCGCGCCAACTGCGAAAGCGAGGGCGATCCCAGCG
>JAXDMH010000728.1:0-4651 GCA_034666225.1 Myxococcales bacterium | reverse complement strand
AACAGGCGGGCGTCCTTCTTGGTGACGGCCGCGCCCAGCTCCCAGCCGCGGCGCTCCTCGCCGGGATCGGGCTGGAAGTTGCCGTTCTTGTCCTCGAACGTCTTGTAGTCCGAAGTGATCGGCGCATCGACGTTCATGTCCTTGGGGCGATCCTTGATCGGCTCCAGCCAGCCGGAGGTCGGCATGATCAGCGGCGCACGGCCGCCCATTTTTTGCAGCGAGGTCATCGACGGATGCACCGAGAACTGCGATGTCACCAGGTTGGCGCGATCGATGTCCTGGTGCGTGCGCCGGGCGAACGCTTGATCGTTGGCCAGCATCACCGGGTGATACTTGACCGCGAAGGGCGTCAGGATGTCCTTTTCGTCCAGGCCCGCTTCCGGATCCAGGGCCATCAGCATCTTGCCGCCCTTGTCCATCCACCTGTTGATCGAGGCGGTCTCCTCGGCCGAAAACGGCTTTTGCGGCCCCAGCACCAGCAGCAGCGACGCGTCCTTGGGAACGTCGGCGGCCAGCCCTTCGGCGGCGCCCAGGTAACGGACGTCGTGCCCCTGGTCGATCAGAATCTCGCGCAGGTCTTTGATGCCTGACCGCTTGTCGGTCTCCTGCGCCGCCTCGTAATTACGTTCGCCGTGCCCCTGCACGATGAAGGTGACCCGGCTGGGCTTGACCACCATCAGCAGGCGTTGCTGCACCTCCTTGTCGAGGATCCGCAGCGGTCCGCGGGCCTGTTCGATCTGCA
Organism: Myxococcales bacterium; assembly: GCA_034666225.1. Classification (GTDB taxonomy): domain Bacteria; phylum Myxococcota_A; class Polyangia; order Fen-1088; family Fen-1088; genus DATKEU01. The sequence continues at coordinate 3,909 of JAXDMH010000728.1, read as the reverse complement.
GCGGGATCCCCAGCTGTTCCTTGCGGCCGCCGCGCGCCATCACGATGATGCCGTTGCCAGAGACGCCCATCTCCTTGGCCTTGACCGGATCGATGTCGTAGTCGTACTTGCCCAGCTTCAGCTGGCCCGATTCCTTGGCCAGATCGTTAAAGTAGTTCATGACCTCGTCACGCACTTCGTTGGCGTTGGGAAAGAAGATGGCCGCCTCGACCGGCTGGTCCAGGTTGCGCACGATGGCGCGCGTCGATTCGCCCGGCCGCGTGGTGCGGAAGTAAGCCAGGTCGAACTTCTTGTCCCGTTCGGATGTCACGTAAGCGAACGAGAAGGCGAACACCAGGGCGAAGGCCAGCCCCAGCCCCGAAAGCATGGCGTCCTTGATGCGGCCCACCTCGATGCGCGGGGCGCGCGCCATCTGGGCGTACGCCATTTCGCACAGCACGATGGGCCAGGCAGCCGCCAGCCAGACCGCCGGCCACAGCGCCGCCAGGGCGGTGGCCAGCTTTGGCCACCCGTGCTCGAGCGCCTTGCCCCCGCGCAGCGTGGGCAGGTCGGACTGCACGAAATACAGCACCAGCGACAGGAGTCCCAGGGCGTACAGCTTGACCAGCGTCCCTTCGGCCGCGCGCCGATCGGGGGCCGCCTTGCCGGCGCGGGCCATCCGGACCACCAGAGCCGCGATGATCGCCAGCAGGCCGGCCACCGTCGCCACGCCCCGTCCGGTGCCATTGCCAATCAACCGCTCGCCGGTGAACACCAGCAACATGCCGACGGCGTACACCGCCGACCAACGCGCGCCGCCCGCCAGCTTGGTGGGAGCGGGGGAGCCTGTCATCGCCATCGTCGCGCCTCCATCACTCGGGTCGCCGAGAACAGCGCCACATAAATGACCATCAGGTAATAACCAACGTCGCGAATGTGCACCGCCCCCGCTTGAAAGGGCGGGAAATGCCGGCCGTGCAGGGCCAGCGCCACGAACACGTCGGTGAACGGCCGCTCGGTCACGCGGGCCAGCAGCCAGCAGACGATCAGGGCCACCACCATGCAGCCGGTGAAGATGGCCGCCAGCACCTGCGTGCGGGCCAGCGCCGACCCGAAGGTGCCGATGGCGATCGTCGCCCCGCCCAGCAGCAACAGGCCCAGGTAACCGGCCAGCATGTGCCCGGCCGAGATCTTCCCGTTCACGAAGATCAGCGCCGGCATGTACACGGTCACCAGCGTGATGACGCCCAGGAAGATGAACGCCGAGAGAAACTTCCCCAGGACGATCTCCCAGTCATGCACCGGCGACGACGTCAGCAGCACCAGCGTGCCGGTCTGTCGCTCCTCGGCCAGAAGGCGCATGGAGATGAAGACGCTGGCGATGATGGTCGTGCCGCTGGAAAAGTAAAAGAAGAGGCTGAGGACCTCGGCCGACAGCTTGTCCGGCCCACCCATGGCGAAGGCGTTGAACAGCAGACCGTCGACCAGCAGCACAGCCGCGGCGATGATGTAACCGGTCATCGAACGCAGATACGCCGAGAGCTCTCGGCGGGTGATGAGCCACGTCGTGCTCATTGGGTCAGCTCCTTTTCGGTTTTGCTGCGGGTCAGCTCCAGGAAGATCGACTCCAGCCCGGCGGCGCCACGATCGATGCGCAGCAGATCAAGGCCGTTTTGAATGATGGCCCGGGCGATCTTCGGGCGTTGATCGGGCGTGGCCTGCAGGCTGACCGTCACGGTCCCGTCCGCGTCGCGCAACACGGTGGCGGCGCCGACCCCGGGAACCGTGGCCACCGCGTCCAGCACCCGGCGGGCCGGGCCGGCCACTTCGATCTCCACCGTCCCGCCGGCGCCCATGCGCGCCGCCAGCTCCTGCTCGGTCCCCTGGGCGACGATCTCGCCGGACTGGATCACCAGCAGCCGATCGCAGGTCTGGCTGATCTCCGAGAGGATGTGGCTGGACAGCAGCACCGTGTGCGCGCCGCGCAGCTGGCGGATCATCGATCGCATCTCCACGATCTGCACGGGGTCAAGACCGCTGGTCGGTTCGTCCAGGATCAGCAACTTGGGTTTGTGCACCAGCGCCTGGGCCACGCCCACCCGCTGGCGGTAACCGTGCGACAGCGTGCTGATCAGCTCGTCGTGCATGTCGCGGATGCCGGTCTTCTCCTCGGCTTCGACCACGAAGCTGGCCGCCTTGTCAGCGGTCACGCCGCGCAGCTGGGCCGCGAATTCCAGGTACCGTCCCACCGGCATCTCCGCATAAAGCGGCGGCGTGTCAGGAAGGAAGCCGATCCGGCGGCGGATGGCGTGAGGGTCCCGCGCCACGTCGATGCCGTCCACCGTCACCTGGCCGGCGGTGGGAAGCAGGACGCACCCCAGCACCTTCAGTGTGGTGGTCTTCCCTGCGCCGTTCAGGCCCAGAAAGCCAATGACCTGGCCTTGCTCGATGCTGAAGTTCAGGTCCAGGATGGCGGCGTGTTCGCCGTAATACTTGGTCAGCCCTTTGACTTGAATCATGGGGTTCATGTCCGGGCGCAGTATGCCCGAAATATTCGTCAGAAATAAATTGCACACGTGGTTCGGTTATTCCCGAGCTCGCGCTTCTGTTCGTATGTGGTAGCTTTCGGCGCGCGATGTGCGGGATCGTCGGTATTTACGGTCATCCAGAGGCGGCGAATTTGGCCTATTTGGGCCTCTATGCCCTGCAGCATCGGGGACAGGAGTCGGCCGGCATCGTCTCCAGCGACGGGGAACGCCTGCGCTGGGTGCGCGAGATGGGCCACGTCGGCGACATTTTCACGGCGGAACGCCTGGGCCATCTGGATGGATTCGCCGCCATCGGCCACGTTCGTTACTCCACGGCCGGTGACTCCACATTAAAGAACGCTCAGCCCATCGCGGTCGACTATTCGGGCGGATCGGTGGCGGTCGGCCACAACGGTAACCTGGTCAACGCCGCCGAGCTGCGCGAACGGCTGGAGGCGGAAGGCTCGATCTTCCAGACCACCTCCGACACCGAGGTCATCGTTCATCTGATCGCCCGCTCGCGCGAGCGGGGGCTGCCGGAGCGAACGGCCGATGCTCTGCGCCAGGTGCGGGGCGCCTACTCGCTGGTGTTCCTGGCCCAGAACATGCTGATCGCCGTGCGCGATCCCATGGGCTTTCGGCCCCTGGCCCTGGGCAAGCTGAACGATTCGTGGGTCATCTCGTCCGAGACCTGCGCCTTCGAGCTGATTGGCGCCCAGTTCGTGCGCGACGTTCAACCCGGCGAGATGATCATCATCGACAAGGACGGCATGAAGAGCGTCTTCGCCTTCGGCCCCCAGCGCCAGCGCCGCTGCGTCTTCGAATGGGTCTACTTCGCCCGCCCCGATTCGGTCATCGACGGCCGCTCGGTCTACCGGGCCCGCGAGCGGATGGGCCGGCGCCTGGCCATCGAACATCCCACCGAGGCGGACGTGGTGATACCGGTGCCCGATTCGGGTATGGCCGCGGCCATCGGCTACGCCCGGCAGAGCGGCATCCCCTATGACCAGGGGTTGATGCGGTCGCACTTCGTGGGCCGCACCTTCATCGAGCCGTCGCAGCAGATCCGCCACTTCGGCGTGAAGTTAAAGTTGTCGCCGGTGCGGGAGGTCCTGAACGGCAAGCGGGTGGTGGTGGTCGACGATTCCATCGTGCGGGGAACGACGTCGCGCAAGATCGTCGGGATGATCCGCGGGGCCGGCGCGCGCGAGGTGCACATGCGCATCAGCTCGCCGCCGACCGTCGGGCCCTGTCACTACGGCATCGACACGCCGACGCGCGAGGAGCTCATCGCCTCGCACAACACGGTGACGCAGATCCGCGACTTCGTCGCCGCCGATTCGGTGGGCTACCTGTCGCTGCCGGGCCTCTACACGGCCGTCGAGGGCTCGCTCCTCGAGAA
>JAXDMH010000727.1:0-10035 GCA_034666225.1 Myxococcales bacterium | reverse complement strand
CTCAAAGCGGACCGCCGGGGCGGGCGGTGAGGACGAGGATTCGCAACGCCGCCTGCAGCGCGAGTCATCGGCGCAGGATCAGGCCGGTGGCGACGACAGCGGCACCGAGAACGGACCAAGCGAGCGCCGCCTGCAACGTCTGGAGCGCGACCTGCGTGATACCGCCAACGCCTGCCGTGAGAATCCGGCCGCCTGCCAGCAGCAACTGCGCGATCGGGCCCGCAGTCTGCCGAAGATGCAGCAAGAATCGCGCGGCGCCGAGGCCCGGCGCAATCTGGCGCGGGCCGTCCAGCAGCTTCGCGAACGACTGCAGCGCGAAGGACAGAACAATCAGGGGGACCCGTCGGAAAAGCAGCGCCAGCGCCAGGAGCAACGGCGATTTGCTCGCGCCGCCAGCGGCCAGCGGGGGACGGCCGGCGGAAACCGCAGCGCGGGCAACGGCAGCGGCGAGCAGGGCGATGAGAACGGTGAAAGCGGCGAGAGCGGCGAGAGCGGCGAAAACGGCGAAAACGGCGAAGGTAACGGCGACGAGATGGCCGGCGGCAGCAACGGCGGCAACGGCCGGTCGGGGACGCCGGGCGGCTCGGCTGCCGGCGATTCGACGGGGGGCGGCGCGCGCGGCGACAATGGCGACGGACGCGGTGAGGGTTCATCCGAGCAGGCCGCGGAGGGCGGAAACGGCGGCGGCATCGGCAATGAAGGTGGCGGCCAGGCGCTGGGCCGCCAGAAAGATCTGCGGGCGGCACGCGGCAAGGAACGGGAGGCCGCGGTGCGCTCGGCGGCGGGGCCAAAGCGATCTTCCGTGATTCAGTCGGCGGCCGCGCGCGGGTTCGCGCACGGTGACTATCGGCGCGTCTATCAGGATTACGACGCCGTCATGGAAGAATCGCTGGATGCCACCGCGGTGCCGCCGGGACAGCGTTATCTGGTGCGACGGTATTTTCAGCTGATTCGCCCGAGGTCGTCGACCGCGACGACGACGGCGACACCAAGGACGACGCCACAGCCGGGAGGCCCCCCACCGTGACCGCCAGCGTAAAACCGCCCGCAAATGCCAGCGGCGATCTTGATCCAGCGGCCATCAGCCGCCTGGTCGCCGATTTTCGCCGCGACATGGATCGCCTCTACGCGGCCATCGGCCAGCGCCTGGTCGGACATGGCGACATCGTGGAAGGCGTGGTGGCCGCGCTGCTGGCGGGCGGTCACGTCTTGCTGGAAGGCGTGCCGGGGCTGGGCAAGACGCTGCTGGTGCGCACGCTGGGCGAGTCGCTGGATCTTTCTTTTTCGCGCGTGCAGTTCACGCCCGACCTGATGCCATCGGACGTCATCGGGACCAACATGATCGTGGAGACGGGCGGCGACCGCCGGTTCGAGTTTCAGAGGGGGCCGATCTTTGCGCATCTGGTGCTGGCCGACGAGATCAACCGCGCCACGCCCAAGACCCAGTCGGCACTGCTGGAGGCCATGCAGGAACAGTCGGTCACCGTCGGCAAGACGACCTATCCGCTGGAACCGCCGTTCTTCGTCCTGGCCACGCAGAACCCCATCGAGATGGAAGGGACCTATCCCCTGCCCGAGGCGCAGCTGGATCGTTTTCTGTTCAAGCTGCGCGTGACGTTTCCCCAGCGCGACGAACTGCACGCCATCCTGGATCGCACGACCGGCGTGGCGGAGGCGGCGGTGGAACCGGTGCTCAGCCGAGCGCGAGTCCTGCAAATGCGCGAGCTGGTGCGGCAGGTTCCCGTGGCGCGGCCCATCCAGGATTTCGTGGTGCGCATCATCGAGGCCACGCACCCGACGCGATCGGCGTTCGCCGACGTGAAGAAGTTCGTTCGCTATGGCAGCTCGCCGCGCGGGGCCCAGGCGGTGATCCTGGCGGCGAAGATTCGGGCCATCCGCGACGCGCGGTTCGCGCCCTCATTTGACGACGTGCGGGCGGTGGTGCCGCAGGCGCTGCGCCACCGCGTGCTGCTGAATTTCGAAGGGGAGGCGGACGGCATCTCGACGGATTCCATTCTGGCGGCGCTGCTGGCCGCCGTGCCGGAAACCGAATGAACGACGGCGCCGCTGCCCAACCGCGCGCACCGTCACAGCCCGACGGCGACGACGCCGACGCTGACGGCGGCGGTGCCCATGGCGCGGGCCGGTTCGACGAGCGCTTCTTGCGCAAGCTGGAGACCCTGAGCGTGATCGTCAAGCGCACCTTCGCCGGGTTAACCCGCGCCAACCGCCGCACGCGGCGCGTGGGGGCCGGGATCGAATTCGCCGATCACCGCGCGTACGCCGCCGGGGACGACCTGCGGTATCTGGATTGGAATCTGTACGGCCGCGTGGGGCGCCTGCTGGTGCGGCTGTTCGAAGAGGACGAAGACCTTTCCATCTCTGTCCTGGTCGACGCCAGCGCGTCCATGGGAATGGGTCAGCCGCGCAAGCTGGACGTGGCGCTGCAAGTGGGCGCGGCGCTGGCCTATGTGGGGCTGGCCAACCAGGATCGCGTGGCGCTGTATCCCATCGGCGAGACGTTGAGCGCGGGATTGCCGCCGGCGCGCGGCAAGGCGCACATCCTGCCGCTGCTGCGGTTCGCCGGCGGCGTGGTACCGGGCGGGCGCACCAACCTGGCGGCGGCGGTGAAGACGTTCCTGCGCCGGCATCGACGGGGGCGACGCGGCCTGGTCATTCTCATCTCTGACTTTTACGACCCGGCCGGCTATCGAGAGGCGCTGAACCTGCTGCGCCATGATCGCTTCGAGGTGGTGGTCATCCAGGTCAGCGCGCCCGAGGAGGCGCACCCTGCCCTGCGCGGCGACGTCACCATCCGCGACGTCGAGACCGGCGAGGAGCGCGAGCTGACCATCGCCCCGGCCGTGATCGACGCCTACCTGCGACGGCGAGCGGCGTTGTTGCGGGGGTTGGAAGGATTCTGCCGCGACAGCGCGGTCCCCTGTTTTTGCATCACCTCCGACACTCCCTTTGACGACGTGGTCCTGCGCCTTTTTCGCGCCGGCAACGTCCTCGGCTGACGGAAGGCGACGACAGCGTGGGTTTCTTCGCGCTTCCTGATTTCCTGCTGGGCGGACTGTCGGCGGGCGCCAGCGCCGGGATCGCGCTGGCGGGCGCCGCGCTGCTGACCGGGCTTTACTTGTTGAAGCTGCAGCGACGGCGCGTGCTGGTGGCGTTCTCCCCGCTGTGGACGGCGCTGGGCGGCGAGCGCCGGTCAGAGCGGTGGGCGCGTCGGCTGCGCCGCTGGGTGTCGCTGCTGCTGCAGCTGGCGTTCCTGGCCTTGCTGGTGCTGGCGGCCGCCGACCCGCGCCCGGCCGCCGCCGATCGGGGGGGACGCAGCGTCGTCATATTGATCGATCGCTCGGCGTCGATGTCCGCGCGCGACGAAGAGGGGCTGCGCATCGGCCGGGCTCGGCGCGCGGCCCAGGAGATCGTGGCCGGCATGGCGGCGGGTGACAGGCTGATGATCGTTTCGTTCGCCGCCACGGTCACGCCGGAGACTGGATTCGAAGACGACACCGCTCGCCTGCGCGCCGCCATCGAACGTGTCGGCACCGGCGAGGAGCCCGGTGATCTGCGCGGTGCCCTGGCCTTCGCGCGCGCCGTGTTGCGCGAACGCCCCCACCCCACGCTGATCTTGATCAGCGACGGAGCGTTCTCCGAGGACGCGCGGCGAGAGGTCCGCTGGACGGATCCAGGCAGCCCAGACAACGGCGGTCTGTCCTTGGCAGGCGTCGACGTGCGGTTCGTCCCGGTGGGACGGCGGCGGGACAACGTGGCCATTCTCTCGTTCGCGGCGCGCCGCAAGCCGGGTGATCTGACGTCGGTGGAGGCGGCGCTGGTGGTGCAGAACTTCCGCGCGGTCGCATCAAAGGTGCTGGTGGAGATCGTGGCCGGGCCCCAGCGCGTGGCCATCGAGCGCGTCCGGCTGACGCTGGAACGGGACGAACGACGACGGTATGTCCTGCCCGATGTGCCGGCCGCCGACACGCGCCTGGAGGCGACGCTGTTGCCGGGGGACGGCAGCGCCGCCGCCGTCGATGATCTGGCCGTCGACGATCGCGCCTTCGCGGTCGTTCCGGCCGCCGCGACGCTGAAGGTCTTGCGCGTCGGCGAGGGAAACCTGTTCCTGGACGGCGCGCTGCTGAGCCTGGGCGACGCCGTCGATGTGCGCCGGGCGCGCGCGGCGGCGGTCTCGTCGACGCGCGATTCCTGGAACGCCTACGACGTGGTGATCTTTGACGGCGTCACGCCGCCGCAAGCGCCCACCGTGGGTCGTTTTCTTTATCTTGATCCCGGCGGGCCCGGCAGCCCGTTCGCCGTGCGCGGGACGCTGAGCGATCCCGTTGTCTCGGAGACCAAACCGCACCATCCGCTGTTGCGCCACCTGGCCCTGACCGACATCAACATCGCCCGGGCGCGACGACTGACGCTGGCCGCCGACGACGTGGCGGTGGCGTCGGCGCTGGGCAATCCGCTCATCATCGCCAGGACCCGCCCCAACCTGCGCGTCGTGGCGCTGGCCTTCGATGTACGTCAGTCGGACCTGCCCATGCGCTCGGCGTTTCCGCTGCTGCTTTCCAACGCCTTGTCGTTTCTCGCCGGCAACCAGCAAAGCCAGGCCGTCACGCTGCGCACGGGGCAGACCGCCCGCCTGCCGGCGCCGAATGCCGCAGCCGCCCTGAGCGTGGTCGACCCGCATGGACAGAGGCGGCGTCTGCTGGCGCTGGGCGATTCGTTCGAGCTGCCGGTCACCAGCGTGGGTTTTTATTCGATGGCCACGACCGGCGACGGGGGCAGCGGCGGCGGGGGGAACCGCGACCTGGCGGCCAACCTGAACGACGCCGTTGAATCGGATACGGCGCCGGTTCCTCGATTGTCGCTGGGGGGGCGGCTGTTGCCGCCGGTTGATCAGACGCCGACGCGGGGCGGGCAACACCGGTCGTATGGAAGCTGGGCCCTGATCGTCGCCGCGGCGCTGACCTTGTTTGAGTGGTGGAGTTACCACCGCCGCTGGACGGTCTGATGAGGGACGCTTTTCTACCGACGTTCTTTCACGAACTGACGCTGGAGCACCCGGTCTGGTTGCTGCTGCTGACGGCGGCACCGGTCCTTTGGTGGATCGGCCGCCGCTCGCTGGGAGATTTTCCGCGGCGGCAGCTGGCGCTGCAGACGGTGCTGCGAATTTTCGTGCTGGCCGGCGTGGCCCTGGCGTTGGCGCGCCCGTCCTTGCGACGCGATGTCAGCGACGTGTCCTTGGTGGTGGTGGCCGACGTCTCGGCCAGCGTGTCGGACGCCGCGCTGGGTGCCCAGCGACGGTTGATCGCCGACCTGGAAGCAGCGGCGGCGAAGCGACGACAGGCCCACCCTGTTCCCCTGCGCGTGGTGCGTTTCGCCCGCGATGCCGCCGAGTGGGGCGTTCCGGGACGGACCATGCCGCCGCTGGAACGTTTCGCGCCGCCGGCCGGGATGGACACCGACATCGCCAAGGCGCTGGCCCTGGCCGGCGGCCTGACCGATCCAGGCGGAATCCCGCGCATCGTGCTGCTGTCCGACGGGAAAGCCACCGCCGGCGACGTCATGCAAGCCACCGAACAGGCCGCGGCGCGCGGCGTCCGCATCGACGTCGTCGCCCTGGATCAGGCGCCCGTCAATCAAGCCGACGGCGCCGGCGACATTGCCATCGAGCGCATCGATGCCCCCGACGAGGTGCGCCCGCGGGCGCCGTTCGATCTGCAGATCCGCCTGCTGTCCGATCACGCCGGCCGCGCCGACCTGCGGCTGGAGCGCGACGGCCACCCCCACCAACCGATCGCCGACCGCACCGTCGAGTTCGCCGCTGGCGAAACCGTGGTGTCATGGCCGACCCGCATCGACGACGCGGGGATCAGCATCTATCGGGCGCGCATCGTCTCGTCCGCCGGCAACGCCCACCCCGAAAACGATCAAGGCGTCATCGCCGTTGCCACCACGCCGGCGCCGCGCGTGCTGTGCATCGACAGCCAGCCCGAAGCCGTGTCCGCTTTCACCCGCGCCCTGGAAACAGAGAAGATCGCCGTCGACGTGCGCGGCCCGCGAGAGGCCATCTCGGCGACGCTGTTGCAGCGATACGACCTGGTCATTCTGTCCGACGTGGCGCGCGCCTCGGTCAGTGACCAGGCCATGTCCGTCATCGAAGCTTTCGTGCGCAACGGCGGCGGACTGCTGATGGCGGGCGGCCCGGGCAGCTTTGGGTCGGGCGGCTACGCCGGCAGCCGGCTGGCGCCGCTGTTGCCGGTGCGTCTGGATCTGCCAGAGAAAATGGACGAGGCGACCCTGGCCCTGGCGCTGGTCATCGATCGGTCGGGATCGATGAGCGGGCCCAAGATGGACCTCACCAAGGAAGCGGCCCGCGCCACCGCCGAGATGATGCCGCCCACGGATCAGATCGCCGTCATCGTGTTCGACAACCAGGCGGTGCCGGTGGTGCGATTGCAGCAGGCCGCCAACCGCATGCGCATCCTGAGCGACATCGCGCGCATCCAGGCCAGCGGCGGCACCAACATTCTGGCCGGCCTGCGCGAAGCCGTCGACGAGCTGACGCCGGCGCGGGCGCGAAAGAAACACGTCATCCTGCTGTCGGACGGCCAGTCGGCGTACGACGGCATCGCCGATCTGGTGGAAGGCGCCAGCACCGCCCAGATCACGTTCTCGGCGGTCGGCGTGGGCGACGGCGCCGACCAGACCCTGCTGCAGATGATCGCCAGCCGCGGCGGCGGGCGCTTTTATCACACGCGCGATCCGGCCAGCATCCCCCGCATCTTCAGCCGCGAGACGTCCCAGCTGGGGCGCCGGTCCGTCGTCGAGGAGCCGACCACCGTCCGCGTCGCCAAGCGCGCCGAGGTTCTGGCCGGTATTCCCTTCGAGGAGGCGCCCAAGCTGCGCGGGTACACCGTGACCCGGTCGCGCCCCGAGGCTGATCTCCTGCTGACCACCGGCGACGGCGCGCCGCTGCTGGCGCGGTGGCAGGTAGGATTGGGCTTGGTAGGCGCCTGGACCAGCGACATCAAACCGCGCTGGTCGGCGGACTGGGCGCGCTGGGTGGCCTATCCGAAATTCTGGGCGCAGGTCGTGCGCAGCACCATGCGCCGGCGCGCCGCCACCCACCTGCCGCTGGTGGCCACGCTGGACAATGACAACGTCGACATCGCCATCGATGCCGTGGGTGCCGACGATCAGTTCCTGAGCGGGCTGCAAGGCGACGTCGAGATCGTGGAGGCGCTGGGCGCGGGCGGCGGCGCGAACGCGGGCGGCGGTGGAAATGAGAACGCCGCCCGTAGAAAGATCGCCCTCACCGAGACCGCCCCCGGTCATTACGAGGCGCGGACGCATGTTCCGGCCGCCGAGGGCGGCGGCGCCTTGCTGCTGGACGCGGTCCTCATGCGTGGCACGTTGCCGATCGCCGAGGCCAGCGGTCGCCTCACCCTCCCCTTCGCGCGCGAGCTGCGGCCCCGCACCTTGGACGCCGCGACGGTCTCGGGGCCGGCCCTGCTGCAGGCAGTCGCCGCGCGCACCGGAGGGTCCCGCCTGGGCGATCCCGCCCGCGCCTTCGACCCCGGGGCGGACCATCGCACCGCGCAGGTACCGTTGCGCACGGAGATCCTGCTCGGCACCATCGCCTTGTTCATGGTCGACGTCCTGCTGCGGCGGGTGCGTCTGCGGCGCCTGGGAGGAGACGCCGGTTGATGAACATTGACTCCCTGCCGTTAATTTGGCATAGGGTGCGTTCCAGTTTTCCGGGGCGTGGCGCAGCCTGGTAGCGCGTTCGGTTCGGGACCGAAAGGTCGGAGGTTCAAATCCTCTCGCCCCGACAACCCTCATTCCGCGTAGAGCCTTTCCATCGGCTCCGCGGCGAGACCGGGTCGCGGGGGCCTTTCGGGGTTGGGTAGTAATTAAATGGAGCTGCGGGGCGCGCTTCAGCGCTCGGCTCGGCGGGTGACGGCGGCGCCGAAGTGCCACCCGCCACGAGCCGGATCTGCGGCTCGTCAGCTGCTTGAGAGGGGCGACCGCCACCGCTCCGGTCGGCCGGCTCTGGCCCGAAGTTTTCCGTTTCGCTGACGCTCCTCATCCTCGACATCAAACCGCCCGAGGGTGGCGCCGCCGAGCTCGTGCATGGACTGGTCAAGATAGCGCCCAGGCTTTTGACGTTCGCCCTGAGCTTCGCGATCGTCGGCTACTACTGGCTGGTTCACCATCTCATCTTCGCCTCCATCCGCGGCGTGAGGATCGGCCTCATCTGGGCCAACCTTCTTTTTCTGGCGACCATCGTGGTGCTTCCGTTCTCCACCGCCGTGCTTGGTCGCTACCCGCAGGCATCCGCGGCTCTCGCCATCTACGGAGGCAATCTCGCCGCTTGCACGGCGACGCTGGCCGGCGTGTGGTTCGTTGCGGACCGCGCGGATCTCAGCGAACAACTCGCCGGACAGCGCCGCTATACCCTGGGACGCTTTACGTTCCAGTTCATGGTTGCGCTGGCCGGGATCGGGTGCGCCTTCGTTGTTCCCGCCCTCGGGCTGGCCATCTTCGTGGCGCTCCCCATCGTCTGCGCGCTGACTTATCGTCGTACCTACTACTAGCGACGGGCTGCGATCCTAGGGGCGCGGAGCGCTCGCGCACCGTGCGAACTCGCCAGCCTTTCACCGTGTCCGGCACCGCCCGTTTGCGACACTTCCACGGCGAGAGTGTCGCAGTTCCATCAGATTTCTGACCCTTCTCCTAATGGAACGCTGTGAAGGCGGCGTTGGGCTGGTCCAAACCTTGCTGCCGACAGGTCCATGCGACGATCGGTCGTCCTCTTCCTGGCGCTGGGTGGTTTGTGCTGTTCGAGCTCGACCGGCACCGGACGAGATGGCCAGGATGGTGCCGCAACCGAAAGCGGAGGCGGTGGTGGAATTGGCGGAGAGACTGGGCGCGGATCCGGCGGCAGTTCAGGTACTGGAGGCGATCAGGGTGGCAGCGGAGGTTCGACAGATGCAGGCGCCGGAGGCATCAATCACGACACCGGCGGCGGCGACGGGATCGTCTTGATCTCATGCCCGTCCTCGGCACCGGTCGCCGGATCGTCATGTCTCGGAAACACGCCCGATTGCTCTTACGAGGAGTGTTCCGCGACGGGAAATGGTAACGGGCGGACCAGTGCCCAATGCCGCAATGGAAGTTGGGTGACGCAGGTGGCGCCCTGCGGGCCGGTCAGCTGCGGCCCTGGCAGAGCAACGTGCCCGTCGGGAGATATCTGCGTCATCAGCCAGGCGGGCACGGTCACGACCATCTGCGTTCCGAACGCGTGCGGCAGTGGCCCGATCTCCTGTAATTGTCTGCAATCGTGCGGAACCAACTGCACGGTGGTCACGACGCCAATGGGCACCACAGAAACGTGCAACAACTGCCCGCAGGGCGGCTGTGCGTGAGGCACGCGCGACCCTCGGTCGCGATATATCAGAGGCGACCGATCTCGCAGACAAAATACGGATACTTGGGATCGGCTCGGGTCTTGCTGATACTTGGGTCATGACCCCTTCGAACAGGCCGGTGCGCGTCCTTTTGCTGGCGACATTTGCCCTCGGTTGCGGCTCGGTGACGACCCTCTCCATCGACGCCCCAACCGACAAAGGCGGTGCCGGTTCGACGGGGAGCGGTGGAACCGGCTCCGCGGGCACGTCAGGCTCCGGCGGGGGTGGCGCGACAGGAAGCGGCGGAAATGGTTCGGGTGGCAACATAGGTTCAGGTGGCGGCGGCGGATCAGGCCTAGCCGGACAGAGCGGCTCAGGAGGCTCTTCAGGAATGGGCGGCGCTGGTGGACAAGGCGGCGCTGGCGGCAGCGGCGTTTGCAACGTCGCCTGCATGGTCGGACGCGTTTGTTGCGGTGGTGCGTGTGTGAACGCGGATAACGATCCGATGAACTGCGGCACGTGCGGCGTTCAGTGCGACGGCACCAGCAATTTCTGCAGCAATGGAAGGTGCATGCAGCCTCCATGTTCATCGACGATGACATCGTGC
>JAXDMH010000726.1:0-8935 GCA_034666225.1 Myxococcales bacterium | reverse complement strand
TTGTCGAGGATGTGGTCCTTGTCGTTGTCGGGATCGGGGCAGCCGTCTTCGTCCTCGAAGCCGTCCTTGTCCTCGGGCTCGTCGGGGCATTCGTCGTCGTCGTCGAGGATGCCGTCCTTGTCGCGATCGGAGGGACCGGGGACCTCGTCGGGGCAACCGTCCTCGTCCTGGAATCCGTTGTACGTCTCCGGTTTGTCCGGGCACTTGTCGCTGACGTCGGGGATCTTGTCCTTGTCGTTGTCAGGATCGGGGCAGCCGTCCTTGTCCTCGAAGCCGTCCTTGTCTTCCGGTTCGTTCGGACACTTGTCGTCGCGATCGAGGATGCCGTCCTTGTCGTTGTCGGGATCGGGGCAGCCGTCGTTGTCCTCGAAGCCGTCCTTGTCCTCCGGCTCGTTCGGACACTTGTCCACGTTGTCGGGGATGCCGTCGTGGTCGGCGTCGTGCGGCGCATCTGACCACGCCAGGGAAAGCACGGCGCGAGCGACGGGCGAGCCATAACCAGCCTGCAGGCCCGGACCGGCGGCGGCGGTCAGTTCCACCTGGCCGAGCTCCTGGCGCAGCCCGACCAGCGCCTCGACGGGCGTCTCCTTGGCGCTGCCGAAGGGACTGCCGGCGGACGCTGCGCCGGCCAGCTCGACCAGGGCGCGGGTGCTGGGCAGAAGGCGCACGCCGGCGGCGGCGCCGAAGGTCAGCTGGTTCCCGACGGGGACGTCGTAAAGGCGATCCGCGCCGCGCAGGCGAAAGCCGCCGCCGCCCCCCACGCTCCAGCGTTCCTTGCCATAGCCGGCGAACAGCCGTGCTTCGCCTCCGACGCTGGCTTCTCGAATCAACGCGCCACCGATGCCGGTGGGGATCGACGCCACCACCGACGCGCCCAGGCCGAACCCGGACTCGCCGTTGCCGTAAAGGCGCGCTTTCACGCCGACGCGCGGGTTGCTGATGCCCAGCAGCCCGGGCCCGCTGGTGCCAGGCGTCGCTTCACCGGTTTGAAGGGCGACGATGGGGAGCGCGGCGCCCAGCTCCAGGCGTCCGAAGAGGCCGACGCTGGCGGCCAGATCGGCGCCGACGGCGTGGCGCACGAGATCGTACGTCGTCTTGCGCATCGTCTGGATGGACGGCGAGACGTCGGTCAGGACCAGAGGCTTGTAGGCGTAATCGACGTCCAGCGCGAAGTGGGCCTTCCAGGCCGGCAGAACCTCGGGCGCGTCGACGCGCAGATAGCGGTGGTAAAACGGTGGCGGCTGGTACTGCTGGATGTCGATGTTGCCTGGACTCTGGGCGCGGCTGATTGCCGGCGTCAGCGTGGCGGCAAGCCACGGAAGCAGTACCAGGATGTGTCGTTGATGCACGGGGCGGACCGATGACCGTAACAGGTTTTGGAAGACGTCGGAACAGAGCGCGTCAATCAGTCTTTCGACGCTGATGGCGGTGCGCTTGAGGGAAATGTCGTGCGCGTCTGTCAGCGACGGCCTGGGCAAATTTTGCCCACCCGAAATCGGCCCCGCGGCTTTCGCTTGACTCTGCCGGAGCCCGCACTAAGGTACGCGAATTCACTTGCAGAATTCAGGCACGTAGCTCAGTGGAAGAGCACTACCTTGACACGGTAGGGGTCGGCGGTTCAATCCCGCCCGTGCCTATTACCTCATTCATTTTCATTTTATTTGGGGCCCCGGCTCGCTGCCGCTCGCAGGTCCCCAAGCCCCTCTCGCTGCGCGTGGCGAAGCCACGCTTCGCTCGCTCTTGAGTCACGAATCTGTGACGGGGTTGGGCCTTCCACGAGGCGCGGGTGCCGCGTTAGGCTGCGGGCCGTCGTGAGCGAGAGAATCATCAAGCCCCGGGACAAGGGCGACGTGCCCGATGATCCGTTGTCGCGGATGCGGCATTCGGCGTCGCATGTCATGGCGGACGCGGTCAGGCGGCTGAGGCCGAACGCCAAGGTGGCCATCGGGCCCTCGATCGACACCGGGTTTTACTACGACTTCGACACCGAGCCGTTCGCGCCCGAGGACGCCGAGAAGATCGAAGCGGAGATGCGCAAGATCATCGCCGAGAACCTGCCCTTCGAGCGGCGCGTGGTGTCGCGCGAAGAGGCCCTGGCGCTGTTCCGGTCGCGCGGTGAAAAATACAAGGTCGAGATCATCGAATCGATCCCGCCCGGCGATGAGGTGTCGTATTTCCAGCACGGCGATTTCATCGATCTGTGCCGCGGGCCGCACGTTGAACGGACCGGCGACATCAAGGCCTTCAAGGTGATGTCGTTCGCCGGCGCCTACTGGCGCGGCGACGAGCGCAACCCCCAGCTGCAGCGCGTGTACGGCACCGCCTTCTCGACGCCCGCCGAGCTGAAGGAATTTCTCGACAAGATCGAGGAGGCCAAACGGCGCGATCACCGCGTTCTCGGCAAGGCCCTCGATCTTTATTCGATGGACGATCTCGTCGGCCCCGGCTTCGTCCTGTGGCACCCCAAGGGCGCCTTTGTGCGCTATCAGATCGAAGACCTCATCCGGCGCGAGAACGTCCGCCGCGGGTACGAGCTGGTCTACACGCCGCACGTGGCGCGCGAGCAGCTGCTGGAGGTCTCGGGGCACCTGGCCCATTACAAGGAGAACCTGTTCGGCGGCATGGAGCTGGATGGCCAGCGCTATCTGGTCAAGCCCATGAACTGCCCCTTCCACGTGGCCATCTACCGATCGCAGATGCGCTCTTACCGCGAGCTGCCCATTCGTTATTCCGAGCTGGGGACCGTCTACCGATACGAACGGTCGGGCGTCCTGCACGGCCTTCTGCGCGTGCGCGGGCTGACCATGGACGACGGCCACCTGTTCGTGCGCGAGGAGCAAATCGCCGAGGAGGTGGGGAATTGCCTACGTTTCTCCCTGGAGATGCTCAAGCTGTTCGGCTTCGAGAACTTCCAGCTGTACCTGGCCACGCGGCCGGAGAGCTTCATGGGCGAGCCCGCTGTCTGGGATCAGGCCGAGGCGTCGTTGCGCGGGCTCCTGGAAGCCACAGGGCGATCATTTGAGGTCGACGAAGGCGGTGGGGCCTTTTACGGACCCAAGATCGACCTCAAGATAAAGGACGCCTTGGGGCGCGACTGGCAATGCTCGACCTTTCAGCTGGACTTCCAGATTCCCCAGAGGTTCGCCCTGGAATACGTTGCCCAGGATGGGACGCGTAAGCAGCCAGTGATGATCCACCGCGCGCTACTGGGTTCCATGGAGCGCTTCATCGCCGTGCTGATCGAACACCACGCCGGGGCCTTTCCCCTGTGGCTGGCGCCGGTGCAGGCGCGGGTACTGTCGGTCAGCGAGAAGGCGGAGGCCTACGCCAACGAGGTGGTGGCCAGCCTGCGCGGGGCCGGCCTGCGCGCCGAGGCTGACGTCGGTGCGGAGAAACTCGGCTCGAAAATCCGGAAGGCTCAGCTAGAAAAGATCCCCTATATGGTCGTGGTAGGGGAAAAGGACATGGCCGCTCGCGTGGTGTCGCCGCGCACGCGAGAGGGGCAGCAGCAGCCGCCGACGCCGCTGGACGAATTCGTCCGACGGCTGGCGACAGAATCTGCCCAACCACCGATCAGCAGCGGCTAACCAGCAGGAGGAAAGAACATCGCAAGGCCATCATTTCAAGCTCCCTCAAGCGCTGCGGACAACTATCGCGTCGGACGCCGCATTCGCGTTCCGGAGGTGCGGGTCATCGCCGCTGACGGAGGTCAGGTCGGCATCATCCCAACGCACGAAGCGTTGCGGATGGCAGAGGAGCAGGGGCTGGAACTGGTCGAGGTCAACCCTCGCGCAGTCCCGCCCGTCTGCAAAATCATGGACTTTGGCAAGTTCAAGTACGAGACGTCCAAGAAGGAAAAGGCGTCCCGTAAACACCAGTCCACGATCGTCCTCAAGGAGATCAAGCTGCGCCCGAAGACGGACGAGCACGACTTTGATTTCAAGGTCAAACACATCCGGCGCTTTCTGGCTGAAGGCAACAAGTGCAAGCTGGTCATCGTCTTTCGCGGCCGCGAGATCGTTCACCCCGAGATGGGGCAGGCGATGCTGGATCAGGTGCTGCGCGCGGTGACCGACGTCGCCATGGTTGAACAGCGGGCCCTGATGGAAGGGCGCCGCATGGTCATGACCATCGGCCCGCGCGGTGGCGTCATCAAGCCCCCGATCGGAGCGCCCGGAGCGACGCCGACCGGACCCGGCGCACCAGTGGCGACCGGTCCAGCGCCCGCCGCCGCCGCCGACGGGATTTCGCTGACGCCCGGACCGGTGCCGGTGGCAGTCCCGGCGGCTGCACCCGCCGCGCCGGCTCCGGTACCGCCCCCTCCCGCTTCCGAGACCAAGGCCGCCGAACCCAAGTCATAGAGCGACGCGAACGCCCGCCAGACCGTCGACAGATGGGGACACCACGGCATCAACGGATTCCCGGGGCGTCCTCTGACGTCGCGGCCGCCCGACGGCGCCTGTTCGTGGTCGGGGTCGTCTCCGTCGCGGCCGGCATGGTGACCGTGGGCTGCCGGCGAGAGGGATGTCTGGGCGGCGATGACGGCGCCTGTCTGCCACCGTCCGCCTGCCAGGCGCTGGCTTATAGCTGTTCCAATGGCGGTGAAAGTCTGCGCGCCGAACGGTTTGCCGATCGGGAAAGCGTCCTGCGCAGCGTGGGCGCCAAGGCGCAGGCTGCGGTCGGCGATTTCCTGCTGCAAAACGATCGGGTGCGCGTGGTGCTGGACGCGCCCGATCACCCGCAGGGCCTGGCACCCTCGGGCGGCAGCATCATCGACATGGGCGCCATCGGCGCCGATATGTCCAGCGGCGATCAGGTCAACGGCTTCTACCAGGCGGCCGGCGTGCTTCCGCGCGACGCCGTTCACTATTATTCGGCGGCGCTGATCGATCAGCGTTCGCCCGCGCCGGGCGGACAGTCTTTTGTGGCGGTGATCTTTCGCGGCCACCTGGAAGGGGACAGCCGCGTCACCGTGGTCACCCGTTACGAGCTGCGCCCCTGCGAGCCGGGCGTGCGCGTCCGCAGCGACCTTTACAACGGCGCCCCCGATCCGAACACGCTGTTCCTGGCCGACGGCCTGTTCTGGGGCGACAACACCATGCTGCCGTTCGTCCCCATCCGCGGCCACGGCTTTCGCCTGCCCGATCTCGATCTCTTGAAGTTGTGGGAGGCCTGGCGGCAGTGGCCGTTCGTGGCGGCGAGGGCGCAGGCGGCGCCCGACGTCAGTTACGCCGTGGTTCCCTGCAATCACGCGGAGGGCGCCGGTTTCAATCAGACCACGCTCAGCGCGGCCGGCGTGCCACTGCACCCGACCCTGTCAGGCGACGGCATCAACTATGAACGATTCGTGATCGCCGCCGGGGGGCAAGGGCTGGCGCCTGCCGTCGGTGAGGCGTTGAGGGCGCGCGCTTGGCTTGGTCACGACACCCCTCCTGTCACCGTGACCGGCCGTGTGCTGGCCAGCGGTGCGCCGATCGCGGGCAAGGAAGGCCGCGCGGGCTCGCTGCTGTTCTACGAGCCGGCGCCCGGCCCCGATCCCGATCTCGAATCCGGCCGCATCCCCTGGACCGAGGCCATTCCCGACGCCGACGGCCGGTTCACGGTGATGCTGCCGCGCCAGCGCAGTTACCGCATCCAGCCTTTTGCTTTCGGACGCCCCTCCGGTCCCGCCGCTTCGATCGCCGTCGGCGACGACGATCTGGACGCGGGCGATCTCTCCCTGGCGCCGGCGGCGCGGCTGGTGGTGCGCGTGGAAGGTGACGCCGGCGCGCGCGCCCGCTTCGCCGAGGTGGTGCTGATCCCCGTCGACCGACCGCCCACCGCCCCTGACGCCTTGCCCAGCCTCTATGGAGTCTTTCCCGGCTGTCTGCCCATGCTGGGCCCGCCGCACGGCGGCTCGCCGGCCTGCAACCGAGCGCTGGTCGTTGACGGGCAAGCCGACCTGCTGGTTCCACCGGGCCATTACTTTGTCTATGCGACGCGCGGACCGTTCGCCACGCTGGACCGCACCGAGATCACCTTGGCCGCCGGCGATCAGTCCAGCCTGACGCTGACCTCGCGCAAGATCGTCGGTCTGGTGCCGGATGGGGTCGTCTCGGGCGATTTTCACGTGCACGGCAGCGGCAGCTACGATTCGCAGATCCCCGACCAGGATCGCGTGATCAGTTTTCTCACCGCCGACGTGAACGTGATCGTCGCCAGCGATCACGACGTCGTATCGACCTACGCCGATACGCTGGTCCAGCTGGGCATGCCCGAAGGCCTCACGGTGATCCCGGGCGTGGAGACCACGCCCAACATCCTTTGGTTCACCGTCCCGGGTGAGTCATTTCCCAAGACCGTCGGTCATTTCAATTTTTGGCCGTTGATCTACGCGCCGCAGACGCCCCGCAACGGCGCGCCCTGGGACGAACTGCGCGAGCCCGGCGCGATGATGGACGCCATGGAAACGCTGTACAGCAAGCCGACGGCGGCGATCCGACAGCTGAACCATCCGGCGTCCCAGACCAAGCTGGGGCGCGATCAGGGCTTTCTGCACATGATCCAGTACGACCCGCGCACGCCGGTGGTCCCCGGGGCCAGCTTTGCCGCCGACGTGCTGCTACGCCGTCCGGCGGGCGGCCGTCGCAACATTGATTGGGACGTGCAAGAGGTGATGACCGGTGCCTCGCGCCGCGATTGGCTGCGTTACCGCACGCTGTGGTTCGCCCTGCTGTCGCAGGGATTCTTGCGCGCCGGCGCCGCCAACAGCGACAGCCATTCGCTGAGCCTGGAGCGCGTCGGCTACCCGCGGAACCTGATCTTCGGTGGTCACGATCCAGCCATGCTTGATCTCGATGCCTTCGATGCCGACGTGCGCGCCGGCCACATGGTGGGCAGCAATGGGCCCATGCTGGAGGTGACCATCGACGATGCCGTCGGGCAGGCGCACGGTCCTGGCCTGGATGCTCTCGTTCCCGGCGCCAGCAGTCAGCTCACCATCGACGTCGGCGCCGCGCCCTGGATTCCGGTGACGCAGGTACGGATCTTCGTGAACGGTCGGCAGGTCAAGTCGATCGACGTATCGGGATCATTCACCGGGCTGGATCATTTTGGCGCCGTGGTCGGTCGGTCGCGCGTCGTCGTGCGCCTGGCCGATGTTTTGACCGGGGTCAGCGGCGACGCCTGGATCGTGGTCGAGGCGGGCCTCAATCAGGACCTGCCGCCAGATAACGAAGACGGCGAGGCGGACGGCCTGCCCGATCTGCCTGACGTCGACGTGCCCGTTCGCCCGCGCAGCGTGAGCGATCCGCGGTTCGACATGGAGGCCATCGCGCCGGGCGTGTGGCCGACGGCTTTCACCAATCCGTTCTTGCTCAACCTCGACGGCGGGGCGTGGACAGCGCCTGGGCTGCCGAAATGAGCCGGACCGCACTGGCGACGGCAGTCCTGGTTGTGCTGGTGCTGGGCGCCTCCGGATCAACGGCCGCTCTGGCCGCCGAAACACCTTGTCCCGACGCCGCCAACCAGCGCCTCGATCCTCGCGGCGCCGGACCGCTGCCGGGCGGCGAAGGTCCCGCCGATTTTGGAGAGGTCCCCGAGGCCTGTCCCGGGCGGGATGTTCTCGCGCGCCTGCGCGGAACGTTGCTGGTGGCCAGCGGCTATCCCGATTACTACGGCAATGTCGCCGCCAGCGCGATGCTCAGCCTGCGCTACCCGCTGTCACCACGCGTCTGGCTGTCGGTCGGACTGGACGTCGTCACGTTTCGATATGTCGCCAACGCCGTGGTCCGCTCGCACGCGTTTGACCTTGGTCCTCCCACCTTCGGGGTGTATCGCGGCTTTGCTCCCGGGGCGGGGCGGGGCGCGCTGGCGATCTATGCCCGCCTGCTGCTGCCCATTGATACGGCGCGGATCAATGGCGTCCTCCTGGGCGGCGAGCTGGGAGCCAGTTACTGGCGGCCGCTGCGCAGCCGCTTTTCCGTGCAGGGTGGGGTGGCGGTTCCGCTTCCGGTCACCGTCATCGACGGCCAGGTTCACGGCGCCCTTCGGCCGGTCGCATTGGTGGAAGGCGTGTGGTACGCCGGCCGGGGCGTGGCTGTTTCCCTGGGCGCCAGCGGACGCACCGAAGTAACGCCCGAGCCCGATCTGCTGAGCGTCGCGGCCCGGGCGGCGCTCCGCCTGGTGCTGAAGCGCGGGATGAACGCGGCCCTGGCCGCCGAGATCCCCTTTGCCGGGAGCGACCGCACCGACGCCGTGGTATCGCTGTTCGTGGGCTGGACGCCTGCCGCCCGCCCGGCGCCCCAGCCCTCCACGGCCGGCGCCGTCGCGGCAGAAATGTCCGGCGATTTTGCTGCGGTAAGGGGCTTGCCTTGAAACCCGAACTCGTTATACTCCCGCGCTCCCATGCCGAAGATTAAGATGAAGTCGAACAGCAGCGCCAAGAAGCGCTTCAAGCTGACGGCCAATGGTCGGGTAAAACGCAAGAAGGCCTACTTGCGCCACAACCTGTCGTCGAAGTCGTCGAAAGCCAAGCGGGGACTCCGCGCTGGCGCATACGTCAGCAAGACCCAGGAGCATCAGATCAAGGCCATGCTCCCGTACGCCTAAAGGATCGGATTCATGCCTCGCGCAAAAGGTGGATACAAGTCGCGGCAACGCCGGAACCGGATTCGCAAGCATGCGAAGGGGTACCGCGGCGGCCGCTCCAAGCTCTGGAAAGCAGCTATTGAGGCCGTCCACCACGCGTGGCGGTATGCGTTCTTTCATCGTCGCAAGCGCAAGCCAGCGTTTCGCGGTCTGTGGATCGTCCGCATCAACGCCGTGGCCCGCGAGAATGGGATCTCCTATTCGCGGCTGATCGCCGCGCTGGACAAGGCGAACATCGCCCTTGACCGGAAGATCCTGGCCGACCTGGCCATCAGCGATCCGGCGGCGTTCAAGAAGGTCGTCGAGA
>JAXDMH010000725.1:0-3435 GCA_034666225.1 Myxococcales bacterium | reverse complement strand
TGGAGTGCGGGGCTGAGCAGGCTCACGAGGAGCGTGCCGTCCCCGAGCTTCGCGATCTCGTCGTCGTCGGGCGCGTTGACCTTGAACACCACGTCCGCGTGCCAGATCTGGGTGCCGCTGCCGATCGTCGCGCCCGCCTCGGCGTAGGCGCCATCCGAGAAGTGGGCGGCGTCACCAGCGCCGGCCTGAACCACAACATCAAGGCCCAGTTTTCGAATCTTCTGAACGGTGTCAGGAGTGGCGGCCACCCGACGCTCGTGCGGGTAGATCTCGGCCGGAACGCCAACCTTCATCGCGCAGGAGAGTACACGCCGTGCGTCTGGGATTCCAGTACGGCCGTGGCCCGACCGGCTCGGGGTTTGTCGGCAGTTTTATCGCCTGCTCGCCGACGGCTGGCACTGTGTGCGCGGGTGGGTTTTTCGTCACCACTGGGGCCGCCGATCCCGACGGCGGAGAATTGGTCGCGGCCCCATTTTGCCCGTATGGACAACGCTCGATTACCTGTTAACGTAGTCTCTAGCGGTCCTTTTTGAAGTCGTCTTCCTTCTGCCATGGTCGCCGTTTCGTTGTTGAGCGAACCCCTGGGCGTTCAGGTAGCCGAAACACTGAAGGACGCAACCCGCAACACCGCGGGTCAGCAACTGAGGCGCCCAACCGGGCACTCGCGACCACCAAGGAGAGAGAGAGATGGGAAAGAGGCTATACGTCGGAAATCTGTCCTATAGCGTGACCGAAGCGGATCTGCGCGAGGTCTTCGCAGAGGGTGGAAATGTCGAGGAAGTCAGAGTGGTCCTCGATCGCGACACTGGCCGGCCGCGTGGTTTTGCGTTCGTCGAGATGGCGTCTGACGCCGAAGCGACCGCAGCCATGACGGCCCTCAACGGACGCGACGTGCAAGGTCGCGCCATCAGCGTCAGCGAGGCACGCGAGCGCAGCGGCGGTGGCGGTGGCGGCGGCGGCGGTCGCGGCGGCGGATTCGGTGGCGGCGGCGGTGGTGGATACGGCGGTGGTGGTGGCGGCGGATACGGTGGCGGTGGCGGTGGCGGCGGGGATCGCGGTGATCGGCGCGGCGGCGGCCGGCGCGGGCGCTGGTAGACCAGACTCACTTCGCGAAGTGAGTCTGTCCGTAGTGGGCCGCGCGTCTGTGAACCGACGGCGCGCGCCCATCTCAGTGCGACACGTTCTGTGAGTCGCCAGCGGTCAGTGTTTGTTAAGTCAGTCGTTCCTGCTTTGATGGGGTGGACGGCGATGGCCTCGTGGGTGGGCCTTACTCTTCAGCCACGGGCTGCGGTCCGGGAACGATGCCGGCGATGTCGGGATCTTCTTGTTCTTCACCACCACGCTCGTTCTTCTCGCGCTGGCGCTGAGCTTTGCGCTCCTGCTTCTCTTTCTGTTTCTTCTGGCGGACCATTTCCTTCATCCGCTTCGCCAGTTGAGGCCTTCTATTGTCCACGGGGACCTCCCTTCCAGAACGTCACCAAAAGACTCACTTTGATCGTAGCACCGCGTTTTGTCGAGTATGAAAACCGCCGAGGAGGCAGCGTCACCGCGGTGGCCTGCGCGCGTCGTGAAACCAGGGGCGGTACTCGCCCATCTGCCGTCGTTGATCCTCCGGCGCCCGTCGCTGACAGGGCGCATATTCGCTGCTCCCCTCGGCCGCGCCCCAGCGCACCTCGACACAGTCGTTGGGGTTGTAAGCGATCTCCAGCGCGGCTTTTCGTTGTAGCAAGTCGGCCACCGTCACCTTCCAGGGCGTGCCGTCGCTGCGCCGATATTCGATGGCGCGCTCGGTGATGCGCTGGCGGTGCAGCTTGTCGATCTCGGCGCGGACGGCTTCCGGTTTTTTTCCGCCCAGAACGAACAACTCCGGGTGATGGACGATCCGCTCGGGCAGGCCAGCCAGCACGTTCATGGCGATGATGAGGCGCATGTCCCGCGACGGCGTGGCGTAGTCTTCCCAGGGGCCGGTGGTCTCGAAGATCTTTGCCCCGTCGGGCATGGGGACGACCGGGTTCTTGTTGTCGCGCATGAATTTCTCGCCGTTGTCGACCGAGCCGACGCGCACCTGCATCTGTTCGACCAGAGCGTCCAGCGTTTCGTTGTAAGCGGTGGCGGCGTCGAGGCCGCGCGGATTGATGATGCTGCCCATGCGCGCGTAGAACGCGTCGGCGGACATCTCGGCTTGCTCCGCGGAAAAACGCGCCGCTCCCGACGATGCCGCCGGATCGGACAGGCTGGCGTTGGGGGCGGTCTCCAGCGCGCCGCCGGCAGTGCGCACGATGGGGCGGAAGGCTTTGAAGCCGGGGCCGGCGCTCTTGGTCTCGTTGGTGAAGAGGAACGTCCCCTCCCAGAACCGTTTGCGGCCGATCGACGTGTCTGGCTGCCCGTCGACGGCCAGAAGAAGACCACCGTGCTGGGCGGTCTGATCGATCCACTTGGAGATCACCATGACGTGGCCGTACGGATCGGCGTAGATCACCCCGGGGCGCAGCGTGGTGCGGTCCAGCTTGACCGGGTAATAGTCGGTCTCGTCGTCGGCAAGAGCGGTGCGCGCGCTGCCTGATTGCACGCGGTTCATCACCCGCCGGAAATAGGCCTTCACGGACGACAGCACGTCGCGGCCGGCGGCGGGTTGCTCGTTCGACTGAAACTCCTGACAGCGGGGCGGCCGCGCGTCGGTGCCGCGATCGCAGTCGCGTGAGCCAAAGGGCAGCCCCAGCTTCCACGAGAAATAGGCGCGCAGGTAATACGGCAGGTCGGCGCAATCGGGCGTGGCCGGGATGGCGCTCTTGTTGGCGGGATCGTCTTCGCGCAGACCGAGATAGCCGTACAAGAAGTTGCGGGTCGATTCACGCAGCACCTGGTGCAGCGGCCGATAGTCGATGGACTTGTCGGGGGGCGCGTCGAAGAGCTGTTCGATCCAGGCCGAGTACAGATTTTCGGTGCTGCGGTCCCAGCGCCGCTGCCCCGCCCACACCAGACGCTGATTGGATGCAGGCGCGGGCGCGGGTGCGGCAGTGCTGGCCCCGGCGTCGGCGCCAACGCCCACAGTGACGGTCTGACAGGAGACGACGCGGCCGTCGACGCTCCACGCGATCTGATAGGTGCCGGCGGCGGCCTTTTCGATCTCGGCGGCCAGACTGAAAGGCGGCCCGCCGCGCTTGATCGCCGTGGGCGTCAGGCGACTGCCGTCGGGCGCGGTCACGGCCAGGTCGCCGTCACGAACTGTCTCGGAGACGGCCAGGATGCGGAGGGCAGCGCCGACCACCGGCTTTTGCGGCGACCACCAGACGTTGGCGGCGTCCTTGGCCACACAGGCGGCGCTGGCCGCAGCTTGGCTGCTGCCGCCGGAGGTCTTCGGCTTGCCGCTGCCCTTCTTGTCGCGGGCCTGGGCCGCGCCCGCGAGTAGAACCGCGAAGGCGCCCATCGCCAGGG
>JAXDMH010000724.1:0-11787 GCA_034666225.1 Myxococcales bacterium | reverse complement strand
GCGCAGGTCGGCACCGCGGACGTACTCCATGACGATGAAGAGCGATTCGTCCGACTCGACCAGGTCGAAGGTGTGGACGATGTTCACGTGATCCAGCGTGGCGGAGATCTTCGCCTCGCGAAAAAACAGATCGCGAAACTCCGGTCGCGACGTGTACTCCGGCAGCAGCTGTTTGAGGACGACCTCCTTCTCGAAGCCTCCCGGCCCCAGCTTCTTGCCGATGTAGATGGCGCCCATTCCGCCTTCGGTCAGGTAGCGTTCGATGCGGTATCGACGCGCCGCAATCTCCCGGGTGGCGCTCATCTGCGTCGAGGGTAGGATCGACCTTTCCAAGATTCAATGTCGACTTACGCGATAGACAAGCTGCTGGAGCTACGACGGAGGGCGGAAAATGACGCGGCCATCGCCCTGGGACGGGCTTCTGCCGCGAAAACCGCGGCATGGGAGGCGCAAAACGCCCTCAAACGCGCCGCAGCAGCCGCCGGGGGGCGGTGGGAGGCGCAGCGAAATTTTGTTCCTGGGGACAAGGAATTCGCGTCGGACGCCCTGGCCCGTCACCACTTCGTGGACCGTCTGGCGACCGACGCCCAGGGCAAAGGCGAGCGGGCCCGCCTTCACCGGACCACCGTCGTCGAGGCTGCGGAGCGCGCCGAGGAGGCGGCCCGGCAAGCCTACGTGAGCGCTCGCCAAGATCGCCAGGCCGCCGAGCGACACCAGGAACGCGAGGTGGCCGCCGCCCGCACCGTCGCCGCCCGGCGCGAGGAGGACGGCTGAAAGTAAATGGATTTTCCTGACCACGCCCGTTGAAGTCCTTGTTAAAGGCGTGTCCAGAAGTTATCGATCTGGTCCGTCGCCTGGCGTGGGCTGGAGGGCACGTGCTACACGCCGGATATGGGCAATTCGCACCGGCTTTTAGTGGTGGCCATGGCAGCAGCGGTGATCGGCTGCGGACCGGACTCGGGTCCAGGGTTATTGGGATCGGGTGGCACCAGCGGGGCCGGCGGCGGCGGCAGTAGCGGAAATGCCAGCGGGGGTAGTAGCGGGAACGCCAGCGGGGGCAGTAGCGGGAACGGCAGCGGCGGTGACAACGGTGGCGGCTCCGGCGGCGACAACGGCGGTCCCATGGATGCAGCCGGCAGCGGCGGTGATAACGGCAGCGGCGGCGCCAATGGCAGCGGCGGTGACAACGGTGGCGGCTCCGGCGGTACCAGCGGCTCCGGCGGCACCAGCGGCGTTGACGGTGGCGGATCGGACGCGCCGCCGACGGGATCCAGCTCGGGCCTGCCACGCTCGACGGCCATCAGTGATCTGACGGCCGATCAACAGCCGACCCTGTGCGACTGGTGGAACGCCAAACAGGGCGGTTATGGCCAGTCGGCCGATTGCGGTGGAGACCAGCCCGAAGTCACCGACGGTGACCAGGCCGAATGCGTCGACGGGCTGAGCGCATGCGACAGCGCCACGGTGGCCAATTTTGAAGACTGCGCCAACGCGATGGGAACCGACCTCTGTAAGTTCCGGATGGATCCAGCGTGCGCCACGCTGGCCGACTGCTTTGGAATGTGAAGTAGCGATCGCCGTCTAGGTGGCGGCGGAATTCTCGGCGCGCCACCAGGCCACGAAGCGGGCGATGCCGTCTTCGATCGACACGCGCGGCGCATAACCGAGCCTCTGTGACGAAAGGGCCAGGTCAGCCAGCGTGCGCCGCATGTCACCCGGTTGTTCGGGATGCCTGACGATGACGGGCGTTTTTCCCAGCGCGCCGCTGATCAGTTCCACCAGGCGGGACAGCGACGTGGTCCGCGAGCCGCCGAGATTATAGATGCGGTGGGCGGGCGTGCGATCGGACACCTGCTCGTCGATGGCGGCGAGAACGCCGTCGGTGATGTCGTCGATCCAGGTGTAGTCGCGCGACGTGCTGCCGTCGCCGAACAGTTCAATCGGCTGGCCGGCGGCGATGAGGCCCGTGAATTTGTGGATGGCCAGGTCGGGGCGCTGGCGCGGGCCGTAGACCGTGAAGAAGCGCAAGCACGTGACGTCCAGGTTGGTCAGGTGGTGGGCCGTGAAGGTGAGCAGCTCGCCGGCCCGTTTGGTCGAGGCGTAGGGTGACATGGGGTGCTGGCAGGGTTCCGACTCGCGAAAGGGAACCGCGCTATCGCTGCCGTAGACAGAGGATGACGACGCGAAGACCAGGCGTTTGATGCCGGCGCGGTGGCAGGCCTCCAGCACCTGCAGAGTCCCCATCATGTTCACCTGGCCGTAACGAACGGGGTCGGCGATGGAGGGCCGCACGCCGGCCAGCGCGGCCAGATGGACCACCACGTCGCAAGGACTGCCGAGAGCTGACGTCGCGGCGTCGAGGTCGGTCGGTGAGGTGACGTCGCCTTCGCGAAATTTGAAGGCGGGTTGGGCGAGAAGGTTGGCGAGGTTCCGTTGCTTGACCGCGCGTGGATAGAACGGATCGAAGTTGTCGAGGCCGGCGACCTGATCGCCGCGCGCGAGGAGGCGTTCAGTCAGATGGGATCCGATGAATCCCGCGGCACCGGTGAGCAAGACCCGCATCGCGCGACCGAGGATAGCGAGGCCGCCGGCCTTTGTCGCTGATTATGGCGATGGCCCCGACGACGACGACGACGGCGACGATGGCGGTGGCGTCAGCGGGCAGCGCAGATGGAGAAGAAATTCTATGTTCCCCTTGCCGCCGGTGATGGGCGAGGTCGTGTCGGCCATGACCGTGTAGCCGAGCTGGCGGGCGGCCGTGGCCACCTCGACCAGGGCACGCGCCCGCGCCGCTTCGTCGCGAACGATGCCGCCCTTGCCCACGTCGGCGCGTCCCACCTCGAATTGCGGTTTGACCAGCGCGATCACCGGCGCGCCCGGCTTGGCCAGCAGGCGCACCGCAGGAAGAACCAGCCGAAGCGAGATGAAGGAGACGTCGATGACCGCCAGCTCGACCGGCTCCGGGAGCAGCGCCGCCGTGGCCAAACGGATGTTCGTCTTGTCGAGCACGTGCACCCGAGAATCGGAGGCCACCTTCCAGGCGAGCTGCCCATGCCCGACGTCGACGCAGTAGACGCGGGCCGCTCCCCGCTGGAGAAGGCAGTCGGTGAACCCGCCCGTCGAGGCGCCCACGTCGAGCGCGACGAGACCGGTGGGATCGACGGCGAAGACCTCGAGGGCGTGGACCAGCTTGAGCCCGCCGCGCGAGACGTAAGGCATGGGCGCGTTTCGCAGGCGCAGGTCGACGGTGGGCAGGACCAGTTCCCCGGCCTTGAGAATCGGTTGATCGCCCGCCAGGACCTCGCCGGCCAGGATCAGCGCGCGGGCCCGCTCGCGCGAGGGGGCCAGCCCCTGCTCGACGGCGAGGAGATCGGCGCGGACCTTTCGGCCTTTGCCGTCTTTTTTAGGAGGGCGCTGTCCGTCGCCGGGCTCGGTCACAGGCGGTTTCTAGGGGATCCGCCCGGCAATGTCGACCGAGCGGTTGCAAACCAGATCGCCATGCGTAGAATACGCGCCGCGGTCGAGTCAACCCGGAAGACCGCGATGGGGATGTAGCTCAGCTGGGAGAGCGCCTGAATCGCACTCAGGAGGCCGACGGTTCGATCCCGTTCATCTCCACCAGGTCAAGCATTCGGTTCAACTCAGGTGCGGATCGTTTCGATCCAGCGTCGGTCTGATGCGAAAGGCCCTTCGTCCGCGTCTGACCCGCGCAAGATCTAGGGACGGCGGCGACGACGGGCCGCGCTGGTGGCCAGGGCCATCAGGGTCAGGCCGCCGGTCAGGAGGTCGAACCTTCGTCCCGGCGCCAGCGTGCAACCACCGCTGCCATGGGCTTCCGCCACCGGCTTGCCCTGGGTGTCTGGCACCGGCGGCGGTGTCAGTGTCACGGGGACCGGCGCGCCCGCCGGGTCCGGTGAGACCGCACTCGGCGGGGCGCTTTGCTCCGCGAACGGTGTGTTGCCGAAGGCGCCGATGTTGATGCGGCCGCCGTTCGGCTCCGGCTCTTCGTCGAAGGGATCGGCAGGGTCGCCGTGATCGGTCGTGCCCTGCGCATCCGCCAGCCGCCAGTCGTTCGCGGCCACGAATTGCACCGCCACCGCCAGATCGCCGGGACCGACGTCGGCCCCGCGACGATCCGTCGTGGTGTTCTCGGCCACGTCCGAAAAGGTCGTGGTGATCGATCCATTGCTGCCATTGCTGCCGTTGCTGCCGTTGCTGCCGGCAGAGAGGCCGATCGCGTTGCCGGTGACCAGCGTGTTTCGAACCGAGGCCGCGCCGTCGACGTCGATGCCGATCGCGTTGTGCACCACGGTGCCGTTGATCAGGCTGGCCGTCGCGCCCGCCAGGATGCGCAGGCCGGCCTCACTGCTGTCGCGAAGGATCACATTGCGCAGCTCGACGTCATGGCCAGCGTCCACCCGCACACCCACCGCCGCACCGACGACGGTCAGCGATCGCAGGGCTGGCTGGCCGGCGCCACCGCCGCCGATGACCACGGCCGCCGAGAGGCCATGACCGGACAGCACGGTGAGGTGCGGCCCCGCGCCCGCCAGGGTCACGCCCGACGGAACCGTCAGCCCATTGCTCAGCGGATAGGTTCCCGCCCCCAGCGACACCACGCTGCCAGCGGTCGCCGCAGCCAGCGCCGACGCGAGATCAGCAAATGCCTGCCCATTTATCGCCACCGGTGGCGCGTCGACGGCCTCGAAATTCTGCGCGATCGACCACGCGGACAGCGCGCCCTTCGCGTCGCGCGCCCGGACCGCCCACGTGTACGTGCCCCCGGGTAGTGCCGGCAACCGGACCGTGGTCTGCTCGGCCGAGGTCACCAGCTCGCCGGCCCAATCCCTCAGCACCTCACCGTCTGAATCCCAGCGAACGACGTAGCTGACGGCGTCGCCGTCAGGCTCAAGCGACGCGCCCCATCCCAGACGGACGTTCCTGCTGTCGGCCAGCGCGGCGGCGGGCGGGAAAAATTGTGCGGCTGGCGCGTCCGGCGCGCCGTTCATCGTCGACGGCAGCCGCACCAGGGCGCCGTCGTCGGTGCCGATGATCAGGCCCGCATTGGTGACGATGGGCGAGCCGCGGGTGACGCCGCCCAGCGCGCCGCTGGCCAGCACGGTTCCGCTGCCGCCGCTCAACGTCTGGAAGCGGCTGCTCAACGTGGACGCCACCGTCAACAGGACGCCGTCCCGGCTCGCGAACGCCGCCGGCGTCGACGCGATCCCGTACGTCGGCACCGCGTTTTCGTCCTGGGTCACGACGCGCGCGCCGGCGGCAAGCCAGGCCGTCGTCACGCTGTCCACGTCGACGGCGGCCACGAACTCACCCAGGGTGATGGTGTCCACGGCGCCATTGCCGTGGGTATCGACCCGTTCCTCGCGCCGAACCTGGAAGGCCAGCAGGCCTGCCCCGGCGCTGGCCAGCGACGACGTCACGTGATAGGTCGCCAGCCGCGCGCCGGCCAGTGAATCGTCCGGCAGCGTGACCGCCAGCGGCCACCCCTGGCGCGGCTGCCCCGTGACCAGATCCAGCGCATGCACCATCAGGGTCGGCCCCGCCGGCGCGAGGTAGATCGTGCCTTGCTGGATCAGCGCCCCCGTCATCTGCACGATCCCGGGGACAGCCGTGGTCCATTCGACCGCTCCGGTGGCGGCCGAGACGCCATGCCAGGTGCCGTCCGACTCACCCACGACGACGTGGCCGTCCGCGATCGCCGGCGCGCTGCGAAGCGGCTGGGGGCCAACCACGGTCGTCCACACCACCGCCCCGGTTCGAAGATCCACGCGCACCAGCGCTGGCGCCGGGCTGCCCACCGCCACGTAAAGGGCGTCATCGGTGATCGCCGGAGACGCGTAGATCTCGCCGCCCAGATCACTGCGCCACGCCAGCGAGCCGTCAGCCAGGTTGACCGCCGACAGATCGCCCCGCAGCGAGGCCGCGTAGGCGCGTCCGCGGTACAGCACCGGCGACGAGAACACAGCGTCCAGGGTCGGCATCTCCCAGAGCAAGGCCCCGTCGGTTTCCCGCAAGGCCCGCAGGCGGTTGGTGGAGGTGCCGATCACCACAAAGCCATCAGCCGCTGCCGGCGACGCCAGCAGCGCGAGATAACAGGTGTCGCGCATGGGCGGCAGCCGGCTGGCCCACGAGGGCGCGCGACCGAAGGATGGCCCCAGCACCTCGGCGCTCAAGCGGGCGCGCGACGATCCAAGGCCCATGTCGGGCCAGTCCGCGGCCAGGGCCGGAGCAGACGCCAGAGTCAGGCCAGCCAGAAAGAACATCCAAACGTGGCGCTTCATGTGTGGGTCGACGTCGGATCAGTGGCTGCCTTGATATAGTAGAGCTTGCCGTCCGATGTGCCGACCGTGTAGGCGCCGCTGCCGCCGATGGCCGACGGATTGTACGAGATGCTCGAGACGTCGGCCGAAAAATACCACGTTCGCGTCAGAGCCCTGCTGGCCCCATCGGTCTCATCGATTTCGTAAACCTTGTACTTCAGTCCATTCGCCGCCCCAGCATTCGTCGCCCCGACGAGAAGCACGCCGTTTCGTGACAGAGGGGCAACCGAGATAACGTCGCCGGACGTGATCTGCCAGGGGAATCCGGTCAACGGGGTTGGGGTGCCGCTGCCGGGAAGCACATAGATGTGGCCGTCTGCGTCCCCGAAACAGAGGCGATTCTGCCCGATGTCCAGGTAGATATTGCTGACCGCGGGGCACTGGTGGCTCGTTGCACATCCGGAGCCGGTGTGCCCGGTGGACGTTCTGTCCTGATAGGGCCAGCCAGTGAGCGCCGTCGCAGCGGCGCCGGTATTGGTCGCGGTGAGAGCATAGACAAAGCCATAGGCTTCAGGAAAATAAACGATGTTGTTGTAGACGGTGATCCGGCCATTGATCGTGTTCGTCGCCGAATTTGTCGACGAGGACCCGAAGGCCGGCGACGGCACTTGATAGGCCTGACTGCCGATTGGGAAAAAGACGTAGTTCGTTCCACTGACTGTCGCCAGCGCCGGTGCCGCGCTGAGCGCTGAACTGACAGAGAGCGTTTTCAGAGTTTGGTCCGACATTTTCAGGCCGAAGATCTGGGAGTTGGTTCCGCCGCCGTCTTTCCCGCTCCAGTAAAGATTGGTGGAATCGTTGGCGAGTGGCGAGCTTGCGGTGGCGCTGGAGCCGTTGTGATAGGGCCACCCGGAAACCGTGGTGAGCGCTGTCCCGTCGTCCAGTACCTTGTAGACGTAGCCGAGCGTCGTGATGAGGTAGATGTAGTGGACAGCCGGCATGGTGCCTTCCGTGTTCCAGCGCGGCGTGCCGAGCAGGGAGCCACTCGAAGACGGCAGCTGCCAGGAATATTTCCTCCCGCCGTCCGCGGTCAACGCCAGGACCGTGTCCGCGGTCGTCGCCCCGACGTACGAGCTGTACGTGACGTACTGCCGCCAGAAGGTGAACGAGTTCCAGTCGAACGCCGCCGTCGGAAACCCCACGGCCGCGCCCGACGGCTCGTCGTACTCGAGCGCCTCCCCCGTGGCGAGGGCGATGGCGCCACCCGCGGTGTTTTCGGTGACCGTGCCCTGCGCCCCGACGGTCAGCCCACCGTTGAAGGTGACAGTGTTCGAACCCACCTGGAGCGTGCCGGCGTTGACAAGCGCCGTCTTCGTCGGGTCGGTTGCCGCCGCGTTGACCGTGAAGGTGCTGGTGTTCAGCGTGCCGTTGTCAATCGCCAGCGTATTGTTGACGGTCAGGTTGGCGCCCAGGGTCACGGTGGCGCCGCTGCCGGTACCGGCATAGCCGCCGGCGTACAGGGCGGCGACCTGGGTGGCCGTGAGACCGACGTTGTAGATGCGTACGTCGTCGACCTGACCGCCGAACCAGCGTGACGTTCCATCGCCCCGCGCCCCGATCGCCCAGTTGGCGGTGACAGTCACGTTGCCGACCACGTTCGTGCAAGAGTTGCCCGCCACGCCGTTGCGATACACTTGCCACGTCGTCCCATCGCTGGTGCCGGCAAGGTGCACCCACCCGCCGGAGTCACCGCCGGGGATGGCCATAAAGGCCGTGCACGCGCTTCCGCCCGACCAGCTACCGGCTTCGTAGCGATTGAGGTCACTGTTGACTCGCAAGAACACCTCACTCGAGCCGGTGTAGCCGTGGGCAACGATATCGGTGTCGCCACTGCCGGGCAACGACGGGTATTTTACCCAGGCGGCGATCGTGATCGGGCCGTTGTAGTTGAGGGCGGCGGGATTTCCCAGTGACACGTAAGCGCTGGTTCCGTTGAGGCTTGCCGCGGCATGATTGTCGAAGGTGGTGGGCGGCAGGACGGAGGCGATCCAGTTTGCGCCGCCGGACATCGTGCCGACGTTCACCGAGCCCGTGGCGTCGCGAGTCGTCGGCCCCTGTCCTTCATCGAGCTTCCAGTAGCCGACCAGGTTGGTCTCGTTGGGCGTCTCGACGCGCAGGTTGTTGAAGGTGAACCCCGTGCTTTGCGTGACCGGTCCAGTCGTGTCGATGACCACCTTGCCGGTGCCGGCGGTGAAGGTACCGGAGGTCTTGTTCAGGTCTGAAACGTGGATGGCGTAGGAACCGGGCGAGAGTGCGCCGTTGGTCATGGTGAGCGACCCGTCGACCTTCAACCAATCCACCAGCGTCCAGGTGGTGCTTGAGTGGTTGAGGGTCAGGTTCTTGAACGGCTGGCCGGCGCTGCGAATGACCTCGCCGGAGGCGGCATTCAAGGTGACGGTGCTGCTGCCGGGGCTGAACAGACCGCCATAGTTCTTCCAGCTACCCGAGACGGTGAGATCGCCCGAGCTTACGAGCAGCGTACCCGACGCCAGGATCAGGTCATTGCTCACCGTTGGTGTTCCGGTGAGGGTCTGGACAGCGCTGGCGGTCCCGGGCTGGTTGCCGATGTAAAGCGAGTAGATCTCGGCAGCGCTGAGGGCACGCTTGTAGATCCGGATCTCATCCAACGCACCGTTGAAATACTGGTTGCCCCGTCCAGCCTGGCCCAGGTAGAGATCGCCGGTGGAGGTCGTGTCGTAGCCAAGCGCGTTTGTAAAGGTTCCGGTCCCACTGAGGACGCCGTTGATGTAGATCTTCTGTTGCAAAGAGGCCGCAGTCGGATCATAGGTGGCAGCGATATGAGTCCAGACCCCGTCGGGAAGCGCTCCCGCAGCGCTGCTGACCTCGGACTGGTTCGTCCCATCCGCGATCTCCCAGTTCACGAGGCCATCGTCGCTGCCGTTATGTTTGAGGTGTAAGTCGTAGCTGATCCACGGAAAAGCGTTGAGATATCTTTTCGTGACCATCTGGGCGTATTGAATCTGGGTGCCACTTCGCATGGCCCAAAGAGCAACGGTGATTTT
This sequence comes from Myxococcales bacterium, assembly GCA_034666225.1. GTDB lineage: Bacteria > Myxococcota_A > Polyangia > Fen-1088 > Fen-1088 > DATKEU01. Next base: position 2,426 of record JAXDMH010000724.1, on the reverse strand, counting down.
GGCCGGCTCCAATTCCGTGGTTCGCGTCACCTGCCCGTACTCACTGCTGGCGCTGGTAAGAATCATCGCATTTGAGTCGGTAAAATTCAGTGCTGGGACCCCGCCACTGCCGGTCCAGGTTGGTGTGTTAAAGAGCGTTCCACTGTGTCCCCACCCCGAAGAATCCGCCACCGTGGTGCCGCCATCGTCCAGCTTCCAGTAGGCCGCCAGGCCATCGTTGATTGCCAGGTTGGAGAACGAAGCGGTGTTGGTGACCAGATTCTGGGCGCCGGTGGCGTCCAGCAGCAAGGTCCCGCTGCTCTGGGTGAAGGATCCGACACTCTGGTTGAAACCGCCGGTGACTTGCAGAATTCCGCCGCTGACGGTGACCACCGGCGTATTGCTGGTCTGGGTATAGTTTCCGGTCACTGTCAAGACTTTGCCCGCGGTGATCGCCAGCGTGGCGTTCCCCGTCACCGTGATCCCGGCCACCGTGGCCGAGGCGGTGATGTTGCACGTGGTCGCCGTCCCTCCATTGAACGTCAAGGTGTCGAGGTTTCCCGGGGCTCCCCCCACTCCCGAGTTCCAGTTGGCGGATGTCCCGTAGAGCCCCCCCGATCCCCCAGTCCAGATGTGGTTCGAGGCTTGGGCGGACGACTGTGCGGCCATGGTCGTCATCAGCGCGATGGCTACGGACGCAACTCGATAGAAGGAGCGGGGTTGGAATGTCGTCATCTGTGCGCCTCCGTTCGAGCCGCCCGACAGCCGACACTGGCTACATGCACCCTCGCATTTCAACTGACGCCGACCTTCGATCTTGTCCATTGATTGCAAGTTTGTATCGAAGAGCATTGGCAAACTCTTTAATCATAAGTAGCCAGATATGTGAGCTATTTAGAAATGTCGACACTGTTCAGAAGTCTGTCGTTGCGTCCATGCATGGACGCAAAAAAGCGCTAGATGCCCGCACAACTCTGTTTCCGTGAATCGGTCGGTCGGAAAATGGCGAACAGCCCACATGCCTCACCGGTGCCACCGATCAGGGGTGTCGCCGCCGTCGCGCGACCAGCACCATCAGCGAAAGGGTGGATGCCAGGCATACGAGATCAGCGTTTGACCTACCAGAATAGCTGCAACCGCCTTCGCCGCCTGACGGACTGATGCCGCCGTTCGGCGGCAACGCATCCGGCGCTCCGGCCTCTGCTACGACGGTGAGGGCGTCGGGAGGCGGCGGCGGCACGTTGCCGTCCGCTGGGTTCGCGCTGCCGCCGTCGCTGCCACCCGCGCCGCTGGCCAGATCGTAGTCGGGATCGTACTTTTTGACCTGCGCGGCGATCCAATCGTACTCCTTGTCGACCAGGCCATAGCCCACGGGCGCTTGACAGCCCGGCACAGTGAAAGAGGCGATCCCGCTGATGACTTCGATCCCGTTCCGCTTGATGAGCAGCGGACTGCCCGAGTCACCCCGGCAGGCACTGTGGGGCAGGTTGGTCACGGTCGTCACCAGCTCACTTCCGGGATAGAGGTCTCCCAGTGCGGCGGTTGTTTCACGCTTCGTCCCGGCGCTGAGCATCGTCGGCATCATGCCCAGATCAATGGCCTGTTCGTCTTTGAGACTCGATAGGCCGTACCCGACTTGGCGGACCGGCTCGCCGACGACGGTGGGGGTTCGATTCAGGGGGATTGGCTTCAACGTCAGCGGGGCGCTCATTGCCGCTACGGCGAAGTCGTGGCCGGCGGCGGGCGCCGCGGGGCCGGCAAACTGGGGGTCAAACACCGTTGTCATGACCGGCATGAGTTTGACCTGCCCCCACATTACCTGGGCGAGGTTGTTGGCGATGGCGATGGCGAACTTTGCATTGGCAACGTCAGCACCTGAAACACAGTGAGCGGCAAGGATGAGCGTCCTGGGGGAGATGACGGTCGCGGTGCAGAGCGCCCCTCCGGTCGCCGAGGTCTGGGCGTAGAACAGAACGATCGATGGATCGCCGGAATCCTCCGTCCCATCGATGATCGCCCGCGCCTGTTGGTTGTCATCAACCGGCACGGCGTCGGCGCTGCACGAAGATGCGCCAAGTACGCCAAGCGCCAGCAGGGGGCGGCAAAGCCGCGCCGCCCGTGAAGATGTTGCCTTACTCATCGTGATCTCTTTGCCTGGACCCTATCTGCGCTGCGCACGATGCTTCAGTGATGGGGAGAGGTAGTAAAGGGGTGCCGCATTTGTTGGCCAAACTGCCGCCTTATGCTTAAGCATTCCCGCCAAAGTCGAAATCCGTCACTCGCCGAAGAAAATTCGAAATCATTTATACGCTCCCAGCGATGGCTCAATGAACGGCGCGACCGGCCTTCGTGGTTTCCGTATGCTTTGGCACGTGTTACGTTCGCGGGGTGATCGTCGGTTACCGGTTGGTATTTGTCAGCGACACTTGGTGGGGGCTTCGGTGAGG
>JAXDMH010000723.1:0-4735 GCA_034666225.1 Myxococcales bacterium | reverse complement strand
GACGTCCACACCGAGGCTGCCGTCGCCCTGAACCTGGCGGCGGTGCTGGCCGAGCAGGGGCAATACGCCGGCGCCCTGGTGGCCAGTGAACGGGCCATTCGCTTGCTGGGGCGACTCGGCGCGACGGCCGAGCTGGGAACGGCGCTGCTGAACGCGGCGAACCTTTTCGTCCTCATCGCCGAGCTGGGATCGGCCCGTCGGGCCATCGCGCGCGCCGTCGACGAGGTATCGGCTCGTGGCGGAGCGGCCATGCTGGGTTACACGCGGTTCGTCGAGGGTGATCTGCAGCGGCGCAGCGGTGAACCGGCCGCGGCGCTGAGCTGCTATCAAGACGCCGAACGACGTCTGGCCGACGCTGGACAGAACCGTCCGGCCCGCGCGGCCCTGCTGGCGCAGGTCGAGGTCCTGGCTGAAAGCGGCCGGACGGTCGACGCGGGCGTGGCCCTGCAGAAAGCCAGAAGTCAGGCGACCGGTGCGCCGTCGGCGTCAGCGTCGGGGCCGGGATCGGCGGATCGCGAACTGGACGTCGCGGCGGCGCGCTGGCTGCTGGCCGGCGGCGCGCCCAGCGAAGCGGAAGCTTCGGAAGCTGCGGACGTCGCGCTGTCACCCTTGCCCCTGGCCCAACGTCTTTCGCGCCTTGCCGGGGAGGCCCGGCAGCAAACGCGTCTTCCCCTCGCCTGGCGCAGCGCCTTGCTGGCGGCGCGCCTCTTTCATCACACCGGCGACGAAGCCGCCGCCCGCCGTTCTCTCGACAGCGCGAGAAGCACCTTTCAGGAGGTTCGCATGGCCACCCCCGACGCTCATCGATCAGGACTGGACAACGACCCCGACGCGCGCTGGCTGGCCGGGCCGGCAGGGGGCGCCTCCGCCGGGGCGGGCGACGCCGCGCTGGCCTTGCGGGCGGCGCGCAGCGAGGATCGTCTGCGGCGACTCCTGCGCGTCAACAAACGTCTGAACAGCCAGCTCCGACTGTCGCGCTTGCTGGAGACCATCATCGACAGCGTCATCGAGCTGACCGACGCCGAACGCGGTTTCATTCTTCTTGAGGACGAAGGCGGCGAACTGGTGGTCCGGGCGGCCCGCAACATCGACCAGCGAACGCTGGAGACGGCCGAGTTCGAGCTGTCGCGCTCGATCGCCCGCCGCGCCGCCGACGGAGGCGCGCCCATCGTCACCATCGATGCCGCCGGCGACGAACGATTCAAGACGGCCATGTCCGTCTCGGGGCTTCACCTGCGGTCAGTCCTGGCCGTTCCGCTGCAGATCAAGGGGCGCGCGGCCGGGACCATCTATGTCGATCATCGCCTGCGCAAAGGCGCGTTCGTCGACGAGGACGTCAGCCTGGTGCTGGATTTCGCCGAGCAGGCCGCCATCGCCATCGAGAACGCGCGCCTGCTGTCCGAACTGCGCCGGCGCGAACGCCAGGTGGAAGCGCTCAATCGGCGCCTCGAGGTCGAGCTGTCGGCGCGGCGCGAGGAGCTGACGGGTATGAAGGTCGAGCTGCGCGAGAACCGCGAAGCGCTGGCCATCCGTTACGACTACCGCAACATTGTCGGGCGCACGCCCCGCATGCTGGAGCTGTTTCGCCTGCTCGATCGCATCACCGACACGGCGCTGCCCGTGGTGATCCAGGGGGAGAGCGGCACCGGAAAGGAACTGGTGGCGCGGGCCATCCACTTCAACGGGCCGCGCCGCGATCGCCCCTTTGTCTCGGAGAACTGCGCCGCCATTCCCGAGACGCTGCTGGAATCAACCCTGTTCGGTTACGTCCGCGGCGCCTTCACCGGCGCCGAGCACGATACGCGGGGCCTGTTCGAAGTCGCCGACGGCGGCACGTTGTTCCTGGACGAGGTCGCCGAGATGTCGCCCGGCATGCAGGGCAAGCTGCTGCGCGTCTTGCAACAGGGCGAGTTTCGTCGCGTCGGCGGCGAGCGCACGCGCAAGGTCGACGTGCGCATCGTCGCCGCCACCAACCGCGATCTGTCCCGGCTGGTCGAGGAGGGGAAGTTCCGCCAGGATCTTTTCTTTCGCCTGAACGTGGCCCGAATTTTTCTGCCGCCGCTGCGCGAACGGCGCGAGGACATCCCGCTCATCGTCGAACACTTCCTCGCCCGGCAGCCGAGCGGCCAGCGCAAGCCGCTGGAGTCGGCGGCCATGGCCAGGCTGGTCGCCTACCGCTGGCCAGGCAACGTCCGCGAGCTGGAAAACGAGATCATGCGCGCCTCCGCGCTGTCGGCAGAGCGAATCCAGGCCAGCGATCTATCGCCGGCCGTCGCCACGTCGCCGGACGCCGGGGCCATCCTGTCCGATGATCCGGACAGCCTGCACCTGCGCCGCCGGGTAGAGCGCCTGGAGCGCACGCTGGTACGCGAAGCGCTGGCGCGCTGCGGAAACAACCAGACCAAAGCGGCCGGCGTGCTGGGGCTGTCGCGGTTTGGCCTGCAAAAGAAGCTCAAGCGCTATCGGCTGGTGTGAGGCGAACACCTTCCAACCAGGTTGGTCGCCACCGCCAATCAGGTTGACGCCACCGACGCGAAGGCCCCCGACTTGCGCTACGCTGACTGGGTCCGCCAGTTGCACTACCTGGGACGGGAAAGACCGATCAGATGATCACCCTGCACAAGAAACTGCTCCGGCTAGGCGTGGCCATCGCCGCGCTGGCCATCATCTGGTCGTGCAACGCGCCTTTCATTCCAGTGCCGCCTCCCGCCCAGGCCGGGTTCACCTCAGCGCTGGTCTCTGACGGAAATGGTGGTCAGAAGACGGTCTGGACCGCGGCCGGCAATGCCGGCAGCGAAGCCTCGTTGGCCGAGGTCTTCATCTTCAACCAGATGAATGGCAGCGGCGTGATCACGCGCGCGGCCGTCGACGGCGCCTACCAGTCGGCGCCTTTCGACGGCCTCCGCGGCGATCACATCGACATTCACTTCGAGACGACCGGCGGCGAGCGCAGCGCCAGCGCCTGCTTGATCCTGGACGACGGGCCGCAGGCGCCAGCCTGCCCGTAACCGCTCCGTTCGTCTCCGCGCCCCGCGTCGAGCCGACGGACTACGGCGAGATATCGGCGGTGGCGGGCAGGTACAGCACCAGGTTCAGGCTGACCATGTACGTGTGTCCCCAGGACAGATCGTCCGCGTTGGCCTTGCGGTCGCCGTTGACGTCGCGGCCGGCGTAATTGATCTGCGCAAAGATGTCGCGCAGCTCGACGTTGAGGGCCAGGAACTGGTTGATGTAGCTGTGAGCCCCGATTCCAAAGTTGGCGCCCAGCTTGTAACCGGTGACGCCGCAGAAGGCGCTGGCATTGTCCGCGCTGCAAGCGGGGATGGTGGTGTCGGCCGGCTCCAGGTTCAGGAATCCCGGTCCGCCGAAGGCGTAGAAGTCATAGTGAGCAAAGATCTTCCCGAACAGGGAGTACTTGCCGGTGAAGGGCGCGAACTCGAGCTGTGCGGCCAGGATCTGTTTGATCTTGCCCATCGACGCCTCGGCGTCTGCCTGGGTCGGTGACAACGGCTTGGGCGTCGCCAGCGTGTCATTCAGCCGGCCGCGATAGCCGGTGCTGATGTTCGAGACGGTAAAGCCGCCGAAGGCCGACAGCGACAGCCAGTCGGTGAAGTGGAACCCCAGCTTCAGGTTCACAAAGACGCTGTGATAAAAATCCTGATTGAGGGTGGTGCCGCCGCCGCCGCCGAACTCGAGGCGGATGGCCCGCAGTTCGAGCCGTTTGCGGATGGCGGGGGCATCAGCCAGAGGGCTTTGCCGCTGCGCCTGGGCCGCCAGGGGCAGAAGGGTAACCGAAAGGGCGAAGAGGAGAGCGAACCGCTTCTTCATTTCTGTGTCCTTGCGGGGGATTCTGACGTCATGTCGACCGGCGGCTGTTGCCAATTGGCTGTCGCCATTACCTTGGAGACTTGTATGTAAATTTGGTGGGCAGATAGATGCCAATGCCCGCCATCACCATGACGTTGTTGACCAACGCTTGAGTGGCGTTGGCCTTGGCCGCGGCGGCGTCTTGCCCCGCTGGTCGATTCTCGTTCTCGAACTTGTCCGGGAGGATGTAGTCCCGGATCGAGACGTTCAGCGTCAGCCAGTCGAACAGAAACAGTCGCGTGCCAAGCCCGACGTTCGGCGTGAGATCGTCGTTGTTGAACTTCTCGTTCGACGGGTCGCGCGGGATGATCTGGCTGCGGGTCCATCCGACGCCGGCCGTGGCGTAGATCTCCCAATGAAAGATGGCCCGGTTGAACAACGAAAACTTTCCGTAGGCCGGGACGTATCCCAGATTGAAGGAGGCACCGTAGAGATAACGGTTCAATGAGGGAACGCGGTTGTACTGCAATCCGGTCAGCTCTTCGCGTTCCGTAAGAGCCTTGAGGAAGTACTGACCCTCGAGGCCGATCCACAAGACGTCGGTGAGAAAGAAATTCAGATCGGCCCCGAAAACGAAGTGCCGGATGAGCAGGTCGTTGACCGACATCCCGGTGAACGGCGACAGCTCCAGGCGCAATCCTTTCAGAAAGGCCTTGCGCGGAACCACCACGATGTCCTGCCAGGACAGCTCGGGAGATGGCTTGCCGGTGGTGCCCGTGCCCGCGGCCTCGCCTTCGGGGGGCAACTTTAGATCGTCGGTTGAGCTGCCGGCAGCGGCCGGCGGTTCTTCTTTGGGCGCCTCGGCGGCGGGCTTATCGGGTTCGGGGGTTGCTGCGGGCGCCGCTTCCGGGGCTTTTTCGGCGGGGGC
>JAXDMH010000722.1:0-5542 GCA_034666225.1 Myxococcales bacterium | reverse complement strand
CGCTGTACAACGCGCAGTTGATCTTCGACGGCGACGGCCGCATCGCGCTGCACCGTCGCAAGATCACGCCCACGTTTCACGAACGAATGGTGTGGGGCCAGGGCGACGGGGCGGGGCTGCGCGCCGTCGATACGCGGGTGGGGCGCGTGGGGGCGCTGGCTTGCTGGGAGCATTACAACCCGCTGGCCCGGTATGCGCTGATGGCGGACCACGAGGAGATCCACGTCAGCATGTTTCCCGGTTCGCTGGTGGGGCCGATCTTCGCCGAGCAGATCGAGGTGACCATCCGCCACCACGCCCTGGAATCAGGGTGCTTCGTGGTGAACGCCACGGGTTGGCTGACGCCGCAGCAACGGGCGGAGGTGGCGGGTTCGACGGGCCTGGAACGCGCGGTCAGCGGCGGGTGCTTCACGGCCATCGTCTCGCCCGAGGGGACGTTGCTGGGCAAGCCGATCACCGAGGGAGAAGGGACGGTGTACGCCGATCTCGACTTCGCGCTGATCACGAAACGCAAACGGATGATGGACAGCGTGGGCCACTACAGCCGGCCCGAGCTACTGAGCCTGCTGGTCGATCGCACGCCGGCAGGCGTGCTGACCGAACGGGTGCGCGAACCGAGCGCGGTGGTACCGGCCAATGCCGCCTGAGCCAAGCCTTCAGCCAGGAACCGGGCCGCTTCTGGCCGAGCTGCAAGCGCTGGGGCTCTCCGCCGGCGACCAGGCCGCGCCCGGCGCGGGCAGGCGGGGCGGCGCGGGGCCCTCCGATCACCGCGCGGTCTCCATCGACGGCACCACGGTCATGGTGCCGATGCGGACGGGCGGATCGTCGCCGTTTCGACTGCGCGTGATCCCCAGGCAGGGGGTCGAGTCGGGTGAGCGCACCGTCCTGATGCGCGGTGATGAGCCGATCGCCGACGTTGGCGTGCCCGCGACGCCGCGCTTTTACGCGCTGACCACCGCCGACGGGATTCCTTATCCCAAGATCGCGCTTCTGCACGCGCGGCGGGTGCTGGCCTCGACGGTGATGCAGTCGTGCGTTCGCTACAACGATCCGGCGCGGGCCTGTCAGTTCTGCGCCATCGGGACGTCGCTGGCGGAAGGTCGCACCCTGGCGCGCAAGACGCCCGCGCAGCTGGCCGAGGTGGCCGAGGCGGCCGTGCGTCTGGATGGCGTCGTGCAACTGGTGCTCACCACCGGGACGCCGGCCACGCCCGACCGCGGGGCGGCGCACCTGTCCGCCTGCGCTGCCGCCGTCAGGCGGGCGGTGCCCACGCTGCCCATTCAGGTTCAATGCGAACCTCCGGACGACTTCGGCTGGTTCGCCCGTCTCAAAGCCGCGGGGGCCGACGCGCTGGGCATGCACCTTGAAGCGGTGGAGCCCGCCGTGCGCAGCGCGGTCATGCCCGGCAAGGCCGACGTGCCGATCGAACACTATTTCCAGGCTTTCGCGGCGGCGGTGGGCGTGTTCGGGCGTGGCAACGTCAGCACGTACCTGATCGCAGGCCTCGGCGATCGCGTCGACAGTCTGGTGGCGGTGGCCGAGCGCCTGGTGGCGATCGGCGTCTACCCGTTCGTGGTCCCGTTCGTTCCCATCGCTGGCACGCCGATGGCGAACCGCGAGACGCCTCCCGCCGAGGTGATGCACCGGCTGTACACCGACGTGGCCGCCATCCTGCGCCGGCATTCCCTGTTTTCAGCCGAGACGAAGGCCGGATGCGCGAAGTGCGGCGCCTGTTCGGCGCTGGCATCGTACGAGGCGGCGTCGTGAGCGAAAGCGCCGGCGCCGACCGCGCCGACGTTGCGCTTGCGCTTCCGCTGTCGTGCCGGCTGGCGGCCACGGAGCGCGAACGCGACGGGTACTTCGCCTTGCGCCGCTCCATCTTCTGCGTCGAGCAGCGATTGTTCACGGGCGACGACCGCGACGTCTGCGACGACCACGCTTATCCGATCGTGTGCATGGTCGGAGGCGAAACGTCCGCGGAGGCGCGCGTGGTGGGCGTGGTTCGCATCTGGGAGGAGGCGCCGGGCGACTGGTGGGGTGGGCGCCTGGGCGTGGCGGCGGACTTTCGCACGGAGGGAACGGTCGGGCGTCGGTTGGTCCAGACCGCGGTCGGCACGGCGCGCGCGTGGGGCGCCTTCCGCTTTCGCGCCACCGTGCAGCGGCCGAACGTCCCGTTCTTTCGGCGGTTGCGCTGGCGTTCGATCGAGGAGATGGAACTTGTCGGTCAGCCGCATCACCTGATGGAGGCCGACCTGGCCGCGTATCGGCCCATCGCCACCGCCGAGCGTCGTTCGGTGGTGCTGGCGCCGTCTTCATCCGCGCCGGGCCGCGATGCTGCCTGAGCTGGCCAGCCGGCTGCGCTCGGCGCTGGGTGTGGAGCACAAGCGCGAGATCCAGAGCGCCTCGCGGCATTTTTCGGCGCTGTGCAACGGACCCTGGGGCGCAGGCAAGGTGCGCCTGGGCGACGACACCGCGGCCATTCCCGACGGCGAAGGTTTCTTGCTGCTGGCCGCCGAGGGGATGTCACCCGAACTGGTGAGCAGCGAGCCACGCTTTGCCGGCTATTGCGCCGTCATGGTCAACGTCAGCGACGTCTATTCGATGGGCGGCCGTCCGCTGGCCATCGTCGATGCGCTGTTCTCCACCAGCGCCGAAGCCGCCGAGCCGCTGTGGGCCGGGATGGCCGACGCAGCGGCGGCTTTTGGAGTGCCCGTGGTCGGCGGACACACCAACCTGCACAGCCCGTATCCGGCGCTGGCCGCCGCCGTGCTCGGTCGGGCGCGGCGATTGCTGACCAGTTTTGACGCGCGTGCGGGCGACGAGCTGATCGCCGCCGTCGATCTACGCGGGCGGATGCACGGCGGTCACGTCTTCTGGAACGCCGCCACCGGTGTGCCGGCTGAACGGTTGCGGGCGGATCTGGGTGTGCTGCCCGACCTGGCCGAGGCCGGGCTGGTCGCCGCCGCCAAGGACATCAGCATGGGTGGTCTGGTGGGGACCACGCTCATGCTGCTGGAGGGTTCGGACGTGGGCGCCACCTTGCGGCTGGAGGCGATCCCTCGCCCCCCGGAAATTCCCTGGGCGACCTGGCTGCTGGCGTTTCCCAGCTACGGTTTCGTCCTGTCGGTTGCGCCGGCGCGCGCCCAGCAAGTGCTGGCCCGATTCGCCGCGCGTGACATCGCCGCCGCCGTCGTGGGCCGCGTCGACGACAGCCGCCGCCTGACTCTTGAAAACGAGAACCAGCGAGCGATCGTCTGGGACCTGGCCCAGGCGCCCCTCACCGGATTCGGCAAAGGCAGCGAGAGAGGCCGCGAGAGAGGCAGCGAGAGCGCGGGAACCAGAGCGGGAGCGATCTCATGAGCGTGGCCGCTCTCCCGGCGCCGGCGGCGCTGCGCGACGCGCGGCACGACCAGGCGCCCGGCTGCCCGCGCCGGATCCGCATCGGCATGCCTCACATGGACGCGGCCGGTCTCTCCGAAAATTGGCTGCTGCGCCACTGCGGCGATCTGCACTGGGAAGGGATCACGCGTCGGCTGGGCGTCGCCTCCCACGAGATCCGAACGGAGGCGCGCCAGCGCCTGTACCCGACGGTCATCGCCCTGCGCGGCCGCTACCAGGCGCCGCTGGTGGCGGTGCGCGAGAATGACGTCCTTTCCGCGGCGGTCGAAGTGTCTCCGTGCGGTGGCGCGTGTGCGCACGGGCAAATCACGGCCTGCGTCGGCGATCGACGATTCACCATCGAGCTGTTGACGACGTTCGCGCAGCGCCAGGAGGACGGTGGCCTGCGCATGGCCCTGCCGGCGGCACGCCTGGCGTCGCGCTGGACACCCATCGGTCCGGCGCCGGCGCTGGTGTCGCTGGCCAAGGCCGCGCGGCGTGGTGAACCGCTGGACGATGTGTTCCTGGCGCCGTCGCTGACGGTGTCGGGCCCGCCGCTCGGCGAAACGACGCTGGAACCGTCGCCTTACGCCGACTACAACGGCGCCGGACTGCTTTACTTCGCCTCGTACCCGACCATCGCCGACACGGCCGAGCGCCAGCTGGTGCGACGCCTGGGCCTGGCGCCGGCCGGCGTCGGCGACTGGGCGCTGGGTACGTCCGCGGTCAAGCGCGACGTCTTCTTTTACGGGAATCTCCCGCTGGGCGAAACGCTGACTGTCGAGCTGCTGGCCTTCGATCTTGAACCGCCAGCGGGCGTGCTGGAACCGCCAGCAGGCGTGCCCGAACCGCCAGCGGGCGTGAAGACGCGCGTGCGGTTGCGCCGCCAGCAGGACGGAACGGCGATCGCCGACGTCGTCACGCGCCGGGTGTTCGTCGGGCAGCGGCCATGAATGACCCGTACCCGCCCGCGCCCGCCCACGTTCAGGGGCGTGGCTCGATCGGACTCTTCACCTACTCGACGGTGCCCCGGGGCAGCGTCGTGCACACCGCGGAGCTCGCGGATGCCCTCACCGACGCTGGCTGGAGCGTCACCGTTTACGCGCTTTCCAAGGATGGCGCCGGCTTTTTCCGCCCGTTGCGCGCGCGGCTGGTGCTGGTCCCCGCGGCAGCGACGCCGCCCACCACGCAGGCGCTGGTGGCCCAGCGCGCCGCCGAGCTGGCCGACTATCTGGTCCGCCGGCGGCCCGCGCACGATGTTCACCACGCCCAGGATTGCCTGAGCGCCAGCGGCCTGCTGGCCGCCCGCGCTCGCGGTTACCCCCTGACGCTGGCGCGCACCGTCCACCACGTCGAACGTTTTGACGACGCGTACCTGGCCGACTGTCAGGAGCGGTCAATTCGCCGGGCCGCTGTCTGCTTCACGGTCAGCGCTGCCACCCGCCGCGACGTCGCTGCCTCCTTTGGTGTCGACAGCGTCGCCGTGGGCAACGGCGTTGATTGCTTGCGCTTCGAGCTCTGCGACGCCCGTCGGGTGGCCGCCTGGCGGGTGTCTATCGACGGCGCCGCTGCGGGCGCGGCCCACCACCCGACGATCCTGGCCGTCGGCGGCGTCGAGCCGCGCAAAAACACCGTTCGCCTGCTGCGGGCGTTCGCGCGCGTGCGCGCACAGCACCCGCACGCGCGCCTGATGATCCTGGGTGGGGCCACGGTGCTGGATCACGGCGCCTATCGCGCCACGTTCGACGCCGAACTGTCCGCGCTGCCCGCCGCCGTCCGGGCTGCCGTGGTCGAACTGGGCGTGGTCAGCGACGATGATGTGCCGGCGCTGTATCGCCTGGCCGACGTCGTCGCCCTGCCGTCGCTGCACGAAGGATTCGGCCTGGCGGCCCTGGAGGCGCTGGCCGCCGGTGTCCCGGTGGTCGCGTCCGACCAGCCACCATTCACCGAGTTTCTCGATTCCTCGTGCGCCACCCTGGTCGACCCGCGCAGCGACGTCTCCATCGCCGACGGTCTGCTGCGCGCCGCCGCCGCGCCGGCGTCTCGGCGCGCCGCAGGTCAGGTGCGGGCGCGGTCTTACTCGTGGCCGGCGGTCGCGGCCGCCCACGCCCCCTCGTACGAAAGGATGATCGCCGATGCCCGAGATGCACTTCATCGTTCGCTG
>JAXDMH010000721.1:0-6216 GCA_034666225.1 Myxococcales bacterium | reverse complement strand
TCTGACCGGCCGGCGTCGCGCCGAGGTGCTAGCCTAACCGCAGCCCCTTTCGCCGGGTCCAACCCTCACAGGGAAGGAATCAATGCTGTCGGTCAAGCTGGTTGGTTCGTTGGCCGCGTCCGTGCTGCTGGTGACCGGCGGTCACTCGTTGGCCGCCGAGGTTGCCCCGACGGTTCCGCCATCGACACTATTGCCGTCGGTCCCGACCGACGCGCAGGGGCAGCCTGACGAATATGACCCGGACATCTATGCCGATTCGATCGACACCGATGTGACGTACGACGATCAGGTCGCCCAGACCTATGACGACGGATACGATCCGCAGGCCTACGCGCAGTTCTCGGACACGCTGTCGCCGTACGGGTCGTGGGTGGACGACCCGTCGTACGGCCGCGTCTGGACGCCGTCACCGCTGATCGTCGGCGCCGATTTTTCGCCCTACGCCACCAACGGTCACTGGGCCATGACCGAATACGGTTGGACGTGGGTATCGGGATGGGATTGGGGCTGGGCGCCCTTTCACTACGGGCGCTGGGCCATGCGCGGCGGTTTCGGGTGGTCCTGGATTCCCGGGACGCTGTGGGGACCGGCCTGGGTGTCCTGGCGGTCGGGCGGCGGGTACGTGGGCTGGGCGCCGCTGCCGCCGCGCGGGATGGGTCTGGGGCGACCGATCGGCGTGCACTCGCCGTGGCGGTTCACGGCCGTCGGCCATCTGGGCGCCGCGCAACCGAACTATCTGCCGCAACGAACGGTGCCGCGCGTTTTCGCGCAGACCACGGTGGTGTCGAACCGACGGACGCTGTCGATGAACGGCACCGCCATCCATGTGAACGCGGGACCGAACCGCCTCTCGGCGGCGGCGACGCCGCCGCGGTTGACGGCGATCGCGCCGCGGGCCGTGCCCCAGGTGGCGATCGCGCCGCGCGCCGGCGTCGCGGTGGCCGCTCGTCCGTGGGCGCAAGCTGGCATTCGTCAGCAGACGCCGATGTATCGCGGACCGTCGTCGTATCCGGCGGATGTTCCGCGCGGGTCGGCATGGGCGGGCAACGCCATGCGGCCGCCCGGCGGGGGTGTGCGGCAAGGATTTGCGCCGTCACCCAGTCGTGCCATGCCCTGGACCGGCGTGGCGCGGTCGACGGCGCCGTCCAATTACTATCGTCCGTCGGGGCCGCCCGTGACGTACGGACCCAGCTATCGCTTTCAGGGACCGATCTACCGCCCGGCACCGCCGATCCGGTCGTACGCTCCGTCACCTGTGTACCGCGCGCCGATCATGAACCCGGCGCCTTATTCTTTTTCTCCTCCCGCCCGGTCGTTCTCTGCTCCCTCCCGATCGTTCTCTGCTCCCTCCCGATCGTTCTCCGCTCCCTCCTCGTCATTCAGAGGAGGCGGCGGCGGTGGCAGCCACTTCGGGGGTGGCGGCGGTGGCGGGCGGGGTCGTCGTTAGAGATCCAGCACGACTTCGTGCAAGCACATGGCATAGCGGCTGCCGGCGGGATCTTCCGGCGTGTAGTTCTGGGATGAATATTCCAGCCACAGCGTCCGACCGTCGCGGCTGATGAATCGCGACGGCATGTTGACGTAGTAGGCCTGGGCGCCGAAGGACTTCAAGTACTGCACCATGCGGTACGGTCCGGTGATGCTGTCCGCTTCCAGAAAGTAAGTGTCGTAGTAGCCGTAGTTGTTCTCGCCGTCGACGGGCCGACTGATGGCCATCAAGTATTTCCTCAGGGGCGCGACGTACGTCATGGAGACCGAGCCCATCTGGTGCGGCCATTCCAGCAGCGGTTTGATGTCGGCAAAAGCGTGCGACCAGATCGGCGCGCCGGCGCCGTCCTTCCCGGCGAAAAATTCCCAGGCCGCGGCGTTGTTGGCGGTGGTGGGCGAGATCGCCACCCGACCCATGTAAATCTGGTCGCCCGTCACCCAGTTCAGCGGGGCGTTGGGATCCGTGGCGCCGTGAGCAACGAAGTAGGCTTTGCCGTCCGGTGAATTCTGCAGATCCTTTCCAAAGTCGACGGCGTGCGGGGCGGCGAATTTGACCTTGGCGCCGTTCTTGGCCGTCTCGCCGAATAGCGAGTTGCTCCAGCCGTGCGGAGGCGGCGTCCAGCTGCCGCCGTAGTCGGTGGAGGTCCAGAAACCGATGAACGGACCGGCCACGCACCACAACCCGCAGGGACCGTTCAACTGATCCAGGTTGTATCCGCCGTAGTACCAGACGCCGTTCACGATCAAGCTGGCCGCCGGAAACGCCCCGTAATAGTTCCCCGGTTCGCCGACTTCGATGGTGCCCACCTTGCTGATGGTCAGGGCCATGGGGTCGGTTCCCTGGATCTTGGCCCAGGCGAACCGCGAGCCCGCGTCCAGTCCATTGACCGTGCCGTAGGTGAAGGGCGAGTAGAGATTGTCGTCGGAGCCCCAGGTGGGAAACCAGGTGTCCGCCGCCCCGTACATGGCGTGGCGGCCGGTGAAGATCAGCTCGTGGATCGCCGTCGAGGGCGAAAATGGGCTGCCCGCCGGGGGACTGTTCTGCCAGTGGAAGGCGCTGTCGGGAAGTTGTGGGGGGCCGTCGGGTGGCGGCGGGCCTTCCGGGGCGGCGTCGACGACCGCCGTGTCTGGACTGGCGTCGGCGGTGACGGTGACGGTGGTGTCCGAGGTGTTCGCGGTGTCCGGACCATCCACTGCGTCGGCGTCGCCAGCACCGCTGTCCGCCGCATTGGTATCCGAAGCTGGCGGTTGGTCGCCGACAGCGTCATTGCCGCGTTTGTCGAGGGACGAGTCGATCTTCGGGAGCTGGAGGGCGGTTTCCGTGTGCGTTTTGTCGGCGATGGCATCCAGGTTCGAGGAGCCGCCCCCGCAACCGCCCAGCGACAGGACTACCAGCCAAAGAGAGAAACCAGAGATGCAAACACGGCTCTTCATTAGAGCTAGTTAGCTTACAGTTTTTTGGCCACGGAAACAAGCTCCGGCCTTTTGCTTTTGCCTATCCTAGAACTTGACCCCGAAAAAGATGCGAAGAACCTGGGCGGCAGTCGCGTTGCGGGCGTCGGTCGCACCCCAGATGTCTGGCGGCCGATTGAGGGCGCCAAACGGGAAGAAGACGCCCCAGGTGACGCCGGCGTAAAAGCCCTCGGCCGTGTTGCGATAGTTGGCGCCGACGTCCATCTCGAGACCGTAGTTGTTCGAGTTGCCCGGCGTCGACACGGCGACCTGGGCCACGCTGTAAACGAAGGAGGCGTTGAGGCCGACCTGGCGGGAGTTCTGAAGGTCGAACCAGTAGGCGATCTGGGGCTTGACGTAAAGCGAGTTGGTCACCGTGCCCATGATCTGCCGGTAGAAGATCTGGTCGATGTGGTACTCGGGCGAGAACTTGAAATCGGCCAGCGTGTGATCGCCCGGCGGCTGCTGGACAAAGTGGTAGCGATAGTTGAGGTAGGTGGAAGGATCCTCGGCCTGGTCGCCGCTGGCGCCACCGGTTTCCAGACCGACGAACAGCGTGTCGCGCAGCAAGCGCAGCTCGCCCGCCAGCACCCAGCCCAGCTGGCGGAGGGTCAACTTGCCACCGTCGCTGGCCAGCGGGCCGGCGTGATCGACCTTGCCGTAAACACCGATGCCCTCGAACTCCAGCGTCAGGGCGCGGTAGTAAAGCTTCATCCACAGGTCGGGGGTGATCAGCCGGGCATTGATGTTTGTCAGCAGGGGCGCCTGTTCACGGGTGGGCGCCTGCATGACGATGCCCGTGGTGTTGGCGCTGGGATCCTCGGTGGTGGGTTGCGCCACCGCGTTCTGCTGACTGCGATAGACCAGCTGCAGTCCGTAGTTGAAAACCAGATCGCCGCGGTCGATGCGTTCGCGGAGCGAAACCGGATTTTCCAGGCGGGTCACCGACGCCATCAGCTCCAGCACGTCGTCGTCTTGCGACAGATCGATGGGATAGCCGCCGGGGTTGTCCTGTCCGAATCGCAGCTGTTGCGAGGTCAGCCCCTGCGCGCCCAGATCCCAGGCCACCGCCACCTGGTGGCCGTAAAGCTGGGTCAGCGCCATCACCCGATCGACGGTGGTGCCGCCGTCGCAGTCCTGGCAGCTGCCGTCGTTGTAGGCGATGCCGCGGCCCCAGTGCCAGGGCATCCGGCCAAAGCGCAGCGAGCCGAACTCGGTGTCGATCTCGGCCCAGGCGCGCTTGGCGCGAATGCTGGAGACGTAACCGTTCTGGCCCACCTCGGGCGGATCCTGGGTGTTGTACAGATAATCGGCGGGGGCGCTGCCGGACAGCGTTCCGGGTGAACGATTGAGCCCGATCAACGAGTCGGGCGTCGAGCCCATGATGGTGTTGTCGAGGATGTCGAACTGCGCGTGCACGCGCACCTGGTCGGTCACGTTCAGCGTCGGTTGGATCCGCAGGCGCAGGTTGGCGCCGCCCATGTCCTTCTTGCCGCAGGGGATGGAAACAGCCTCGGGAGCGGTCATCGAGGTGGGGGCCGGACAATCGATGGGATACGGGAAGGGAGGCGTCCCAAATTCTTGGCGCGTGGCCTTGAACGCAGACAGATAGCTGGGCTGGTGCAGGTGCGAATAACCCTGCCCCAGGAAGAGGTTGTGCAGATAGTCGGTGCGCATGCGCAGGTAGCCGTCGAACTCGACGATCTGCATCTTGCGTCGGTTCTGGTTGGTGTACCCCTGCAGCGGCTCCAGGTCGCTGGGGCGAACCTCTTCTTCGGGGGCCTCTTCGGCGGGGCCGTTGTCTTTTGGTTCCTGGCCCATGGGGGGTGAGTTGGGCATTCCTCCCCCCGGCCGGCCCATGCCGGGACCGCCCATCTGCGCCGTTGCCCGACCGCCCAGCACCAGGACGGCCAAGCCGACGGTCAACGGGACGCACGCTCCTCGAAATTGCATCTGCCTCTTCATGTTGTTGCGGTCCCCGCCGACGTGGTTGCGGCGGCCGGTGCGGCCGCGCATAGCTCGAACAGAACGCCCCCGGTCGCCGAGGGATGAAGGAACGCCACCAGGTGTCCGCGCGCGCCCAGGCGCGGCTGTTCATCGATGAGTCGCACGCCGGCCGCCTTCAACTGGGCCAGCGCCGCCGGCAGGTCGTCGACCTCAAAGCAGATGTGGTGCAGGCCGGGGCCGCGGCGGGTCACAAATTTCTCGAGGGATTCATTGCCGGCCGGGGCGATCAGCTCGATGGCGGCGTCGTCGCTGGACGGCCCCCCTTCGGCGTGCAGGAAGATGACGTCGGTCTTCTGCGCCGACACGTGTTCGCGCCCGCTGGGCGCCAGCGCAAAAACCGCCTGCAGCGCGGAGGCGGCGGCGTCGCGATCGGCGACCGCGATGGCCACGTGATCGATTCGCTTGACCTTGATCATCTCGACGGAAGGTCCCAAAAAGGTCCGCACCTTATATCAGCACCTTGTTGATTTGAAAGTGGAATGCGGCGCTGCCGGTCCATGACGCAGCGATGGCCTCTTCGACTGGCCGGGGCTGGTTGCTGTTGCCTCGGCGGCGAAATTTCTGCGGGCCAGGAAGACATCGCGCAATGCCGGGGGCGGATTTATGATGCGGCCATGGCGTCTTCGACGTTGTCTTCGGCGCTGTCTTCGACGTTAGGTCGGCTGTGCGGCCAGCTGCTTTCGGTCGGGTTCGACGGCACCGAAGCGCCTGACCAGCTGTTGCGGCGGATCGCTGCCTCGGACGTTGGCGGCGTGATGTTGTTCCGGCCCAACATCGCCAATCCGGCGCAGGTGGCCGCGCTGGTGACGCGGCTGCGTGAAGCGTCTCCGACAGGAGCGCCGGCGCTGCTGGTCTCCGTCGATCAAGAAGGCGGCCTGGTGCAGCGGCTGCGGGCGCCGCTGACGGAATGGCCCGACATGCTGTCGGTGGGCAGCGCGGGCGACGCGACGCTGACCGAGCGGGTGGGGCGCGCGCTGGGCGACGAGCTGGCGGCGCTGGGGGTCGGCTGGGATTTTGCGCCGGTGCTGGACGTGCACACCAACCCGGCCAACCCGGTGATCGGCAACCGCGCTTTTGGGACCACGCCCGAGGCGGTGGCCACCCAGGCGGTGGCTTTCTGGCGCGGGCTGCGGGCGGCCGGGCTGGTCGGCTGCGGCAAGCATTTTCCAGGGCACGGCGACACCCGGACCGATTCCCATCACGAGCTGCCCGTGGTCGATCACGACATCGCCCGCCTGCGCCGGATCGAGCTGGCGCCGTTCGCGGCGG
>JAXDMH010000720.1:0-6317 GCA_034666225.1 Myxococcales bacterium | reverse complement strand
CCTCGAGCCGGTCACGCAGCGCCGGCGGGATCGGGTCCATGATGTTGGCGGTCGCCACGAACATCACCTTGGACAGATCGAACGGGACCTCCAGGTAGTGGTCCGAAAATGTATGGTTCTGTTCGGGGTCGAGGACCTCCAGCAGCGCCGCTGCGGGATCGCCCCGGAAGTCGTGCCCCAGCTTGTCGATCTCGTCGAGCATGAAGACCGGGTTGTTGGACCCGGCCTTCTTCATGCCCTGGATCAAACGTCCGGGCAGCGAACCGACGTACGTGCGCCGGTGGCCGCGAATCTCTGCCTCGTCGCGCACGCCACCCAGCGAGATGCGGATGAACTTCCGCCCCAGGGAGCGGGCGATCGATCGCCCCAGCGAGGTCTTGCCCACGCCGGGCGGCCCGACCAAACAAAGGATCGGGCCGCGCTTGTCGGCCTTCAGCTTGCGCACCGCCAGATACTCCAGGATGCGCTTTTTGACCTTCTCTAGATCGTAGTGGTCGGTGTTCAGGATGTCGCGCGCGGCCTGGATGTCCAGCTTGTCGTCGGTCGCCACCGACCAGGGCAGCTCGACCAGCCATTCCAGATAGGTGCGCGTGACGGTGTACTCCGCCGACGAGGGCTGCATCACCTTCAGCCGCTCCAGCTGCTTCATCGCCACTTTTTCCGTCTCGGCGGGCATCTTGGCGTTGAGGACCTTCTCGCGGAAGTCATCCAGGTCGCCACCCGATTCGTCGATCTCTCCCAGCTCTTCCTTGATGGCCTTGAGCTGCTGGCGCAGCACGTACTCGCGCTGGTTGCGGCCCATCTCTTCCTGGACCTGGCTGTTGATCTTCTCGCGTACCTTCAGCACCTCGTGCTGGCGCGACAGGAACTGCAGCACCTTGCGCAGGCGGCTCTTGAGATCGAACGTCTCCAGAACGTCCTGTTTCTCGTCGACCTGAACGTCCAGGTTGGACGTGATGAGGTCGGCCAGCTGGCCGGGCTCGGTCACGCTGTCGACCAGCGCGCTGGCCTCTTTGGGCAGCTCCGGCATCAGCTTGATGACCCGTTTGGCCACGTCCTTGAGGTTCATCACCAAGGCGTCCAGCTCGACGTCGGCGCTGGGTGCGTCGGGGAGCGGCTGGACCTTGGCGGTCATGAACGGATCCTGCCCGCCCACCTCCAGAATGCGGATGCGCGAGACCCCCTGCAGGATGACGGAGAAGTTGTCCTTGGCCAGCTTGATGACCTTGAGGATACGGGCGGCGCAACCCACCGAGTACAGATCGCTCGCGCCCGGATCTTCCGTGCGCGCGTCACGCTGCGTGACGATGCCGATCACCGGCCGTTCCTTGGAGATCGCCTCCTCGACCAGCTTGACCGACTTCTTGCGACCGACATCGATGGGAATGATCGATCCCGGGAACAGGACCGAATTCCGCAGCGGCAGAATAGAGATGATCTCGGGAACTTCTACGGGACCTTCGGGGGTAGGCTTCTTTGCGGCCATACCCCGATCGTATACGGGAGTTGGCTCGACGACAAATGAGTTTCGAGCGCGCGAGCGCTTATCTCGATCGTTTTTCCGACACCGGCTTGGGTTGGGGGCTGAAGGCGTGGACGGTGGCGCCGTGGTTGCCGTTGGTGCTGGCGGACAGTGAGCTGCCGGCACTGCCCGGGAGGGCGATGGCGGGGCCGCCGAGGTCGCGTTTGATCCCGTGGTGGGCCAGCACCTTGATCTCGATCTTGCGCGCGACCTCAGGGTGATCGCGGAGGTACTGCTTGGCGTTCTCGCGCCCTTGGCCGATGCGATCGCCCTCGAAACCGAACCAAGCACCCGATTTCTCGACGACGCCGCTCTCGGCGCCCAGATCGACCAGGTCGCCTTCGTGGCTGATCCCCTCCCCGTACAGGATGTCGAATTCGACCTCCCGGAACGGCGGCGCCATCTTGTTCTTCACCACCTTGACGCGCGTCCGGTTCCCCACCACCTTCTCGCCGTCTTTCAGGGCTCCCACCCGGCGAATGTCCAGACGGACGCTGGCGTAGAACTTGAGAGCGTTGCCGCCGGTCGTCGTCTCCGGGTTGCCGAACATGACGCCGATCTTCATGCGGATCTGGTTGATGAAGACCACCAGGGTGTTGGATTTGGAGATGGTGCCGGTCAGCTTGCGCAGGGCCTGGCTCATGAGGCGCGCCTGCAGGCCGACGTGGGCGTCGCCCATCTCCCCTTCCAGCTCGGCCCGCGGGGTCAAGGCCGCCACGGAGTCGACCACGATGACGTCGACCGCGCCTGAACGGACCAGCATCTCGGTGATCTCCAGGGCCTGCTCGCCGCAGTCGGGCTGCGACACCAGCAGATCGTCGGTGCGCACGCCCAGCTTGCGCGCATAGCCCACGTCCAGTGCGTGCTCGGCGTCGACAAAGGCGCAGATGCCACCGGTCTTTTGCGCTTCGGCCACCACGTGCAGGGCGAGAGTGGTCTTGCCCGACGACTCAGGACCGTAAATTTCCATGATGCGCCCGCGCGGCAAGCCGCCCACGCCCAGGGCGATGTCCAGACCCAACGAACCCGAGGGGATCACCTGCACCTCGGGCGGCGCCATCCCTTCGCCGAGGCGCATGATGCTCCCCTTGCCGAACTGCTTTTCGATGGTCGAGACGGCCAGATCGATGGCCTTGTCCCGTCCGACATCCCTTTCCCTTTCCCGTTCACGAGGCGCAGGAATGACCGGCTTTATCTCTTTGCTGTCCTTGCTGTCTTTTTTGTCTTGGCCGTCAACCTTGGTCTCGCTGGTCGCCATGTTTTTCTCCTTCATTGTGTTCGCGCCTGGTCCTCGCGTGGCGCGGGCGCGCGTTCGCCGAGCGGGGCCCGGCAACGCAAAACGTACGTTGAACCTTCACGGCCAAGCTGGCTCTCGTAGATGCAAACCTCACCCACGGCCACTTCGCCGAAGGTGTGATCGCTCCACGACGCCAGCGCCGCGCGCGCGTCGACAACCTCGCGCTCGCGCGTACGGCCGACGGTGACGTGGCCCCGGAAAACCCGGTCCTCGGCCACGAATCCGAAGCTGGCCGCCACCGCCTCGACGATTGCCGCGACGCTGGCCAATCCCTGCTGCGGATCATCGATGCCGGCCCAGATGATGCTGGCGGCGTCCGGTGCAGGGAACGCTCCGAAGCCGCGCACAGCGATGGCAATGGGCGGCACCGCCTGCAGCCTTTGCACCAGCGTCTGACCCAATTGCTCGAGGCGTTCAGCCTGGACGTTGCCCAGAAATTTCAGCGTGACGTGAAGATTCTCGACCTTGCGCGACCAGCGGACAGCCCCTTGGGGAAGCGCCGGCGCCAGAGACGTGGCCGCGGTCAGAACGCGAGCCTGAACAGAGGGCGGCAACGTGACGGCGACAAAGCTGCGTACCCCGACGGTCGTCGTCATCTTTTGCGGGTATCGAAATAGCGCCGGGCGACATCCAGCGCGTAGTAGGCGGCCGCCATGCGAATGCGATCGCGATCGCCGGCGAAAAGCTTTGTCGAGGTGCGTGTCGATCCGGGGCCGCACACCGCGAAGCAGACTGTCCCCACCGGTTTCTCCGGCGAGCCCCCTTCCGGACCCGCCACGCCGGTCAGGGCCGCCGCCACGATCGAACCGCACAGCTTCTTCACCCCTTCCGCCATCTCGCGCGCGCACGGCTCGCTGACCGCGCCGAAGTCAGCCAAGGTCTCAGGCTTGACGCCCAGAACGGTGGTCTTGATCTCGTCGGAGTAAGAAACCACCGAACCGCGGAAGAACGTGCTGGCGCCTGCCTCGGCGGTGACCAGCTGCCCGGCCAGGCCGCCCGTACAGGATTCCGCCAGAGCCAGCGTGGCACTTTGCGCCTTCAGCGCCTTGGCCACCGCGCCGGCGAACGTTTCGTCGTCGACGCCGTAGATGCCGGTGCCGATGCGCTTGCGCAACTCTGTCTCCAGCCGTTCCAGCGTCGCGCGCCCCCGATCGGGATCGTTGTCGCGCACCACGATCTTCACGTGGTTCTCTGGATTCGCCGTCCGAAAATGCAGCGTCACCCCTTCGGCGCCCATCAGCAGGCCGGCCAGGCGGTGATCGATGTGCGATTCGCCCATGCCGTACAGGTGCCAGGTGCGCACCAGCGGCGGCAGGACGCCCCGTTCGGCCAGATCACGCGCCAGCCGCGGCGCCACGTGATCCAGGTACATCCGTTCCATCTCGCGTGGAACGCCCGGCAAAAAATAGGCGTCCGTACCGCCCAGTGAGATCAAGAACCCGGGCGCGATGCCGGCCGAGTTGGGCAACGCCTTGCCACCCACCGGAATGCGCACCTGACGCAGGTTGTTCGGCGTCAGCTCGAAACCGTGCGTCGAGAACCGTTTCTTCATCGCATCCAGCGACGGCTCGTCGGCGTTGGATTCGACGCCCAGAAGGCCGGCCACCACGTCGACGGTGCGATCGTCGTCGGTGGGTCCCAGGCCCCCGCACGAGACAATGACGTCGACCTCGGCACGCAGGCGCACCAAGGCCGCCCGAATGTCGCGCGGGTCGTCCGAGACCACCAGGTGCTCGACCACCTCAAGCCCGGCCTCGAACATGCGCTGCGACAGGAACGCAGCATTACGGTTGATGATTTCGCCCCGCAGAACCTCATCGCCGATGGCCAGGATGGCTGCCCGCTGGGCCTTCAGAGTCGAGCCGGAACTAGACATTTGAGCAGTACCCTACCCGGGCCCGAATGGTGTGTCAAAGGGATAGTTGCGTCTTGAGCGGGCGGAACTTCCGACAACTTTTCGCCAGACATGCGGATGAATTGACGCCTTGGAACGTGACCGGTACGCTGAACCGTTCCTCGACGCCACCATGCGCATTCGCTACGCTGCCAAGACCGACGTCGGGATGAAACGGACGCATAACGAGGATTATTTCTCGTTGATCGAGGACGAACAGCTGTTCCTGGTCGCCGACGGCATGGGCGGACACGCCTCGGGCGAGGTGGCTTCGAAGATGGCCGCCGAGGTCATCCACGAATTCTTTTCGCGCTCGAAGGACGACGACGCCACCTGGCCGTACAAGATGGATCGCCATCTCAGCTATGTGGAGAACCGCCTGGTGGTCGGCATCAAGATGGCCAACCAGCGCATCTTCGAAGCCGCCGCCAAGGACATGAAGTTCAAGGGCATGGGGACCACGATCGTCAGCGGCCAGATCGTCGGTGATCGTTTCTATATCGCCCACGTCGGTGATTCGCGGTGTTATCGCGTGCGCGAAGACGGCATCCAGCAGATGACCCGCGATCACTCGCTGCTGGAAGATTACAAAGACGCCAAGCCGAACATGTCGGACGAGGAACAGCGCAAATTCCCGCACAAGAACGTCATCACGCGCGCCCTGGGGATGCGCGACACGGTGCAGGTGGACGTGCTGGCGCACGAGATCCGCGACCGCGATATTTTCCTGCTCTGTTCGGACGGCCTGTCAGGAATGATCGAGGACGATCGCGTCCTGGAGATCGTGCGCGACGCCTCGTCACTGGAGACGGCGGTGGCCAATCTGATTGACGCCGCCAACATGGCCGGCGGCACCGACAACATCACGGTGCTGGCGCTTCAGTGCCTGGCCAATCCGGTCAGTACCTGATCTGCATCAGGCGTCGTCGGCTTTCCACTTTATGGAGCAACCCATCGACGGCCGCTGCTGCGGCGAGGGTCGACCGCCATCCAGCAGCGCATCCAGCGCCGCGGCCAGCTCTCGGCGGGTGACTTTGGATTCGTCCTTCCACGAATCGTCGATGCGCCCGCGATAGGCCAGCCGGCGGTCGCGGTCGTAGACGAAAATGTCCGGCGTGCAGACCGCCCCGAAGGCGCGCGCCACGTCCTGCGATTCGTCGTGAAGGTACGGAAAGCCGTAATTCTTCTCGCGCCACCGCTGGACCAGTTTTGGAAAGGCGTCGTCGGGATACGTCGCCGCATCGTTGGAACAGACAGCGACCAGCTGCGCGCCGCGCGGACCGTAAGTGCGGGCCAGGTCGATCAACCGATCTTCCACTGCCTTGACGTACGGGCAGTGGTTGCAGATGAACATCACCACCAGCGCCGGTGACGACGCAAAGTCGTCGCGCGCGTAAGTCTTCCCGTCGACGGCCGGAAGCTGGAAGGACGGGCAGGGAGCGCCCAATTCAGCCGCTGGAGTCTCGATCGCCATGGGCCGGCATCCTAGCAGGCTGCTGAACAAGGACCGTTCTCTCGGGGATTCAATCCGTCCAGACTTCGTGGGCGAGGGGATAACGGGCTCGATGACTGCGCCGGTCGGCCGCGATGGCCGGCCGGCGGCC
>JAXDMH010000719.1:0-3684 GCA_034666225.1 Myxococcales bacterium | reverse complement strand
CGACCTCCAGCAGGTTGTCCATCAGCATCTGCGGCAGCTTTCCTACCCGGGCCGCCTCCTTCACGACATTCTGCGGGACCAACGTCAGCGCCGCGGCGGTGCTGCCCGCCGCCGGCAGGTCAAAATGCAACAGCGCCGTGGGCACCCCGTCGTCGCCGCCGTAGACCGCGACCACCCCCTGGTCGACAGAGGGCTTGGCCGTCTGCTGCTTGGCCTGGACGGGACGGGCCAGCAGTGTCTCCAGCATGCTGGCGAGATCGGCGGTGGTCGCCAGCGTGTCGGCGTTGGGGACGTTTCGGCGCAGTGGCTCGGGAACGCGCGCCAGGTCGGCCAGCAGTTCGCTCATCGACGGATAGCGATCGGCCGCTGCCACCGAAAGCCCACGCCGCAAGGTTTGCCACACAATGACCGGGACCTCGGTCCGCTCGGGTGGCGGGATCAGCTGCCCGGTCAGCACGTTGGTGGCCAGCGCCGCCATCGTCGAGCCGGGGAACGGCCGATGTCCGTACAGCGCCTCGTAAAGGGCCACGCAGAAACTGAACTGGTCGCTGCGGGCGTCGGCGATCTGGCCCCTGAATTGTTCGGGCGCCATGTAGGCCGGCGTTCCCATCATGACGCCGGTCTGGGTCAGCTTGACCTGCTGCGGGCCTGGCTCTGCCGAACCGGCGGGGCCGCGGGCCGGCCGAACAATGTTCACCGTCGAATCGATCGACACATCGTCGCGTGCCGGCGGAGGGCCAGCGGACAACGTCGCCGTCGCCGGCGCCGTCTCGTTCTCGGCCTCGACCGCGTCGACGTAACGGACCAGCCCGAAATCCATGACGCGCACCTCGCCATCAAGGCGAATCATCACGTTCTCCGGCTTGAAGTCGCGGTGCACCAGGTTGGCTTCGTGCGCGTGCTGCAGGCCGCGGCCGGCGGCGATGAAGACCTTCAAGATCTCGCGCCAGGTGCGTGGCTTGGCGTTCAGCCAGAAGGTCAACGTTCCGCCGTCGATGAACTCCATCGCGATGAACACGCGATCCTCGTGGGTCCCGACGTCGTGAACGATGACCACGTTCGGATGCGACAGCTTGGCGATGGCTTGAGCCTCTCGCATCAGCCGCGTCCGGGCGTCGACGTCACCGGAGCTGAAGCCGCGTTCCACCCTCACCAGCTTGATGGCCAGCTTGCGATCCAGGTTGGGATCGTACGCAGCGTAGACCTCACCCATCGCGCCCCGCGCGATCCATCCCCGAACGACGTAGCGACCAATCGAGGCACCGCGCGGGATGAGGGTATCGGCCTTCATGCCAACAAGTGCTGCCATTCCTATCATATCGGCCGTTCCAAGGAGCGCACGAGACGGGGCCTGGCGCCGGATTACTTGGACTTGACGATCAAGTAACGCAGCGGACCCTCAGGCGATCCGTTTTCCAGCGCCAGGGTGCGACCGAGGGCGAGCTGCACGACGACGCCCGGCTGCAAGGGCATCGGCGCGCCGTCCACCCGGGCCACACCAGCCCCTTCCAGGACGATCAGCACCTCGGCGAATTCTTGCTGCTGGTGTGTCCCCACGCTGCCGCCCCCCTCCAGTTCACAGGCCAGGACCGCGCCGAAGGGCGGCTGCGGATCCGCGGCGCACAGGTTCCAGACCAGCACGGCGCCGCGGCCGCCGAACAGCCGCTCGCGACGATCATGGGGACGGGCGCGGTTCCACACGGGCGCCCATCTTGACCTGATTCGGGGGGGAGGTCATGCCACCCGCAGTTCAGGGATGGCCAGGAACCGCTACACGCCTCTGCTCTGCGCCGCCTCAAGGCGAATTGGAATCTGCCGATTGTACGCATATGGCCGGCCTTCCCTGCACCAAATGCGGCGAGATTCTTACCCGGCCGGCCTACTTTCGGACCGTCACCGTTCCCATCGCGCCCCGCGACTCTTTGATGAGGACCGTCTTTTGGCTGTGTGAGCCTTGCTTTGGTTCCACGTCGCCAGAGGAGCAAGCCACCTGGGTGGCAAGCAAGAAGCAAGCTCCGGAGCAGGAGCCCAAGGCGCGCTGGCGCGAGGCGCTTTTCCCCTGGTTGCGCCGAAGGGCGCCGCACAACCAGTCCGACTCGAAACGCTGACGGCGTTTCTCCGGGCGGGCGTCTTCGCCAAGTTGGCGCCCACGAAAATCGTTGCAACGGTTTCGTCTATCGTGTCTGTTACGCCCAGCGATGAAAAACATCCTGGGTTTCTTCGTTCTGTTCGCTGGTCTTTCCGCCAACTTTTGCCCGGCCAGCGCGGCGCCCAAGGGCAATTTCGTCGAGCTCAAGGTGGAGAACTTTGAGAAGGAGGTCGACGGCAAGAAGGTCAGCCTCTACACGATCCAGAACAAGAACGGCATGGTCGTCAAGATCACCAACTATGGCGCCCGGCTGCAGCAGATCCTGGTGCCCGACAAAAAAGGGGTCATCGGCGACGTCCTGCTGGGATACGAGACGATCGGGCAGGTCATGGACGGCCAGATGTCCATGGGCGCGTTCATCGGCCGGTACGCCAACCGCATCGGCAAGGGCAAGGTGAACATCGACGGCGTCGACTACCAGCTGGCCATCAACAACGGCCCCAACACGCTGCACGGCGGGAAGAAAGGTTCGCGCTTTGTCGTCTTCGACGCCAGGCAGACCGAGCCCACCAGCGTCGAGATGAGCTATGTGTTCAAGGACGGCGAGGAAAACTTTCCCGGGAACGTCCCCCTGCGCGTGATCTACTCGGTGACGCCGCAGAACGAGCTGGTCGTCACCTACGACGCCACCACCGACAAGAAGACCGTCGTGAACTTTACCTCGCACGGGTTCTTCAACCTGGCCGGCCAGGACAAGGGCGACATCCTGAACCACCTGGTCTGGCTGAACGCCGAGGCCTTCACGCCCATCGACGCCACGCTGATCCCCACCGGCGAGATTCGCCCGGTCAAGGGGACGCCCATGGACTTTTACAGCAAGCCCCAGACCTTCGGAGCCCGCATCAAAGACGACTATGACCAGCTGAAGTTCGGTCCCGGCGGCTATGACCACAACTATGTGCTGAAGAAGACCGGCAACGAGCTGAGCCTGGCGGCCCGCGTCTCCGAGCCGACGTCAGGCCGGGTGATGGAGGTCTTCACCACCGAGCCGGGGATGCAGTTCTATTCGGGCAACTTCCTCGAGGGCAAACAGCCCCGGGACGTGGGAAAAGGCGGCGGTGTTTACGCCTTTCGCACCGGGTTCTGCATGGAGGCGGATCACTTTCCCGATTCGCCCAACAAGCCCAACTTTCCCACCACCACCTTGAACAAGGGTGAATGGTACAGCGGCAAGACCATCTACAAGTTCTCGGTCAAGAAATAGCGGCGGGGCGCGGCCAGCGCCGAGACAGCTAGAAGCAAGGCGCGTCCTGGGGCGGGACCTCGCACTTGCGGCCGGTGCTGCTGATGGCGCAGAACTGCTCGCTGGAGCCGGCGACATTGCAGTCCGCCCGGCGCTGGCATTGGTCGGCCGGGGTCTGGCAGGCCAGACGAAACCCGCAGCTGCCGGACGTTTCGTTGGGATCCCCGCTGCCGCCGGCACACAGCTTGCCCGGCGCGCAGTCCGCGTCGGTGATGCAGTTGTTGGTGGCGATGCAGGTACCAACCGGATCACCACACTGACAGACGTGGCCAGCGCCGCAATCCTGATCGTT
>JAXDMH010000718.1:0-3969 GCA_034666225.1 Myxococcales bacterium | reverse complement strand
CGTTCGGTCGACGTCGACGCCAAGGTCGACGTCGACCACCGCCAGCAGCCCCCACGCCGCCACGATCGCGGCGCGGGTGGCGGGGCGGGTGACGTGGCTGGTTCCGCGCGCGTCGTGGTAGCTGTTGACGATTCCCCAGCGGTCGGTGGGCATCCAGGTCGCCTACCGCCCGCCCCAGACGTCGCGCACCGTCTGCTGCCGCCCGCTGCTGGTCGACAGCGCATTGAACAGCAGGCCGCGGAAGATCATCGCCCAGTGCAGAAAGATCAGCAGCAGCGGCGCGAAGGCGAGCGGCATCCCGACGATCACCCGGGTCAGCCCGGTCATGGAAAACAGCGCCTGCAGACCCAGCAGACGCGCCCCCAGCTCGGGCGCCTGCAAGAGACCTGTCGGCAACAGCAGCAGCACGCCCAGGATGACATTGGGGAACAGCCATTCCAACCCACGCGCCGAAATAAAGCGCGCCGCCTCCGCCAGCAGCCCGAAGGAACGCGTCGAACTTTGATACAGCAGCTCCGGCACCGGGTTGAAGAACACCGCCATGGCCAGACCGATCAGCACGGCGATGATCGGTCCCTTGGGCATGCTGCCCACCAGCGCCGTGACCAGGAAGTTGATGATGGCGAAGGCGAACATCACGCTGACCACGTCCCAGAGGCGCGCGCCAAAGCTTTCCTTGATGTCGCCAAAGCCGATGCGACGGGCGCCCACCGCCAGCGCCAGCAGATGCAGATAACTGGACGCCACGGCCGCCATTCCGAACGCCGCGGCGATCCCGCCCAGGATCCCCCAGGACGACGTGATGATCAGAACCGCGACGATGAGGCCGGCATAGGCGGGCAAGGCCAGCGCCAGCGCCCAGGCCTGCACGGCCTGTCGGGCCGCCTTGACCGCCAGACGCCCATACAGTTGAAGAGTGCTTATCACCTGTTCAATCTACTCTGACCGCACGACCTCGGCACGCGGCCCGTGCGATGGTACTTTAACCTCGAAGCATGGCCGTTCACGGACGCTACACGATCGTCGGAAAACTGGCGGACGGCGGGATGGCAGAAATCTTCCTGGGCGCCCAGCACGGCGCCGAGGGTTTCGAAAAGGCCGTGGTCCTGAAACGGATCCACACGGCGTTTTCAGCCGACCCGCAGTTCCGCAACATGTTCATCGACGAGGCCCACATCTCGATGACCTTGAGCCACGGCAACATCGTCCAGGTGCTGGACCTGGGCGTGTCGAACGGGCGCTATTTCCTGGTGCTGGAGCTGGTCGACGGCTGGGACCTGCACCAGATCTTGAAACGCGCCCGCGCCGCGCAGATGGCCTGGCCGCCGGCGCTGGCCCTGTACGTGGCGGCCCAGCTGTGTCGCGCCCTGGCCTTTGCCCACGCCAAGACGCAGAACGGGCGCGCGCTGGGCATCGTCCACCGCGACATCAGCCCCAACAACGTCCTGCTCAGCGAACAGGGCGAGGTCAAGCTGGCCGATTTCGGCATCGCCAAGGCCCAGCGCAAGCGCGAGCAGACCGCGGCCGGCGTCATCAAAGGCAAGGTCGCCTTCATGTCACCGGAGCAGGCCACCGGCGCCGCCATCGACTGGCGATCGGATCTGTTCTCGGTCGGCACGGTGCTGTATCTGATGACCACCGACAAGCAGCCGTTCGAGGGCGCCAACGATCTGGAGACGCTGGCGCACGTGCAGCGCGCCGAGTTTTCTCCCCCCGACAAGGTGAAACCGGACCTGGCCCCGGCGCTGGTCCGGGTCATCACCCGGGCCATGCGCCTGCCCGTCGGCGAGCGCTATCAGACCGCCGACGAGATGCAGGCCGACATCGAACGCGTCCTGCGCACCGAATACCATTCGGCGGGACAGACCGAGCTGAAACAGTGGCTGGCGCAGCTGGCGCGCAAGGACGACGCCCCCACCATCAGCAAACGCGTCGGTGACGGCACGGCCGCGGCCGCCGCCAGCGACGGGGGCACCGATCTGAACGCCGGCACGTCGTTCGAGCTGGGCGATCTGGACATCGCCGCCAGCATGACCGAGGTGGCCCCCACGCCGCCCCCCATGCCAGCGCCGGTGCCGCCCCCGCTGCCGGCCGCCGCGGGGGCCGCGGCCGCGGCCGCGCGCGAGGCTGTTCCCGACAGCACCTACATAGATGACAGCCGCGCCCGATCAAAGGGCAAGAAACCGCGACGGATGGGTGGATTCTGGCTGGGGGTGACGGCGGCCATCGCCGCGGTGATCGGCCTTCGTTACTTTGGCGAGTGGGCGTCACGCCAGGGCTGGTTCGGCCCGTCGACGATCAGCGACGGTCAGGCGCCGACGTCACCGCCACCACCGACCATGGAGCCGGTGCCATCGGAGAAATCAGCGGCCAAACCAGCCGGGCCGGGCCAGCCGACGCCGGCACCGACGACGACACCCACCTCGACGACGACACCGCCCACGCCGGCAGCGGGATCAGCGGCGGCCGCCGCCGACGCCGCCGCGGCCGCGCGACCGGCGGTCACAAACGAGCGGCCGATGGTGACGGAGCGGACCGACGCCGCCCCCGGAGCGGCCGCCGACGGCGGCAACAAGGCGCACCCCACCGCCGCGGAAGAACCGGGCAGCGACGATTCCGACGACGACTCGGACGAGGAGACGCTGCTGCGCAAGGCCGATCCCAACGCCGCGAAGGCGGTGATCGGCGAGGATGAAGCCACGCCGGTTCCGGCTCCACCGGCCAAAAAGGGGAGCACCGCTGCTGCCACACCGTCGGGCGGCGCCGCCGGCAAGAACAAGAAGGCCGAAGCGCCCGCCGGTGGCGGCAAGACGGCCAGCCCGCCGACAACGACGACGACAACGAAGCCTGCCCCGCCCTACGTCACCGTTTCGCTGCACATCACCAGCAGCCCCGACGGCGCCGTGGTGCGCATCCACCGGCGCGTCCTCGGTCGCACGCCGATCAACCTGCGTTTCAAGACCGACAACAGTTACGAGCTGACCTTCGTGAAAGACGGATACACCCCCACCACAAAACGTGTGGCCGTGAAGGGAAGAAACGACGGCCGCCTGGCGGTGTCGCTGAAAAAGAAACCCAGCACCAACCCGCTGCGATCGCTCTTTCATCCGCATCGATGAATCGCCCGCGTTTTCCCAGCGGCGGACGATGGCAGTGGACGGCACGCCTGGCTTTGCTGGCGGTCCTGATGACGGCGACGGCGCTGCTGGCCGCCCAGTCCCACCCCCCCGGCGGCGACAAACGGCCGCGCCTGGGCAATGCCCCGCGCACCGGGTTCCTCCTCAAAGCCTATCGCAGCGAACCCGATGGAACCCAGCAGCCGTACGCGCTGCTGGTGCCGCGCGGTTACGACGCCGATCGGCCGTGGCCGCTGCTGGTCGCGCTGCACGGGGCATTTTCAGAACACGTCGGCAACCTGCGCCGGGTGATGGGCAGCAACGGCGCGCTCCCCGATCCACCGATGGTGGTCCTGTCACCGTACGGGCGTGGCGAGCTGATGGGCTATGACGGTCTGGGTGGGCAGGACGTCTTGCGCACCATCGAAGAGGTGCGACGCGATTACAACATCGATCCCGATCGCATCTACCTGACCGGCCTTTCCATGGGCGGCGGCGGCACCTGGATGCTGGGCCTGCAGCGGCCCGATCTGTTCGCGGCCATCGTGCCCGTCTGCGCCGTCGTCGATCCGCGCCAGTGGATCGGCGACGGCGACCGTCCCCTTTACGACCAGGCGGCCCTGGAACGCGCCATGCCCACCGCCTTCGCCGAAAACGCCCTGAACCAAAGAGTGTTCATCTTCCACGGCGACGCCGACCCGGTGGTGCCGGTCAGCGATTCGCGCCGCATGGTGGAAAGATTCAAGGCGCTGGGCTGGCTGGACAGATCCGTGCGCTATTTCGAGCTGCCCGGCGTGCAGCACAACGCCTGGGACACCGCCTATAAGGACGGCAACGTCTTTCGCCTGCTGGC
>JAXDMH010000717.1:0-4231 GCA_034666225.1 Myxococcales bacterium | reverse complement strand
GTACCCGCGCGGGTTCAGATAGCTGGAGTTCTGGGAGATCGCCGTGAGGACGTTGAAGAACTTTTCCCAGCCGGCGGACATCGAGAACTGCTTGTGGGCTCCATAGCGATGCAAAAAGAAGCTCTGGCAGAACAGCGAGAGCTGCCAATGGGCCACGAAAAACAGAACAATGACCATTGCCCAAACTAGCATGCATACCGAGTACCCCGGAAGATCCTGCTTGCCATCCAGGGAATGTCGCGTAGTGTTTGCCATCGGCAGTCGTCGCGGAGTGCGCTTGCTGGTGAATCGCGAAGCTTCGTGCTTCGAACCCCGCAGGAGGCTCCCTTAAATGGCACGCGTTACCGTCGAAGATTGCCTGCAGAACGAGACCAACCGGTTTGCCTTGATTGTCCTGGCCTCGGAGCGGGCGCGGCAGCTGATGCAGGGTAAAAAGTCGCTGGTTTACTGTCACAACAAGGTGGCGGTCACCGCGCTTCGTGAGATCGCCGCCGGGCGCGTCAAGTTCAACGAGAACGTCAAAGACGTGATCGTCACCTGGATCGCCGAGAAGAAGGCCCTTGCGGCCGAGCCGCGTGTGGCCGGCGGGGCGCGCCAGAACCGCGGTAGCCGTCACAAGGGCTAGGGTCGCAAAGAGCCCAGAGGATTCATCCGGTGGGAAAAGCAGAAGACAAACGGGCCGCCATCGTCGCGCAGCAAGCAGCGCGCGAGCTGGCCGAGCGAGCTGCCGGCAAGGGTTTCACCCCCCGCACCAAACGTAAGAACTGGGGAGGGGGCGGCGGGTCATTTCGCGTCCCCCGCCGCGGCCGACCCCCGGCAGCGCCTACCGAGTCCAACGAATCCACCGAGTCCCCTGAGCCTTCCGAGCGTTCTGAGCCCTCCGAGTAACGAAGCCTCCGCGGGCGAACGCGCTATCCGGGCGATACTTCGTTTCCCGCGTAGACGACCAGGCACGTCACGTTGTCGTCGCCGCCGCGTTCGTTGGCCATCTGCACGAACAGCGGGGCGACGTCCCGATAGAAGTGCGACGTCAGCACCTGGCCCACCTCGTCGACGGACAGATAGTTCGAAAGCCCGTCCGAGCAAAGGACGAAGCAATCACCCGCCTGCACCGACAGGCCGGCCAGATCAGGCTCCACGGCCGGTTCAAAACCGACCGACCTGGTGATGATGTTCCGGAAGCGCGACTCCTTCGCCTCCTCGGGAGACAGCAGGCCGGCCCGCACCTGTTCCTGAATCCACGAGTGGTCTTCCGTCAGCTGGCGGGCCTTGCCGTTGCGGTACAGGTACGCGCGCGAATCGCCGACGTGGCCCAGGTAGACGTACCCGCCGCCGAACAGCAGCGCGGTCAGCGTGGTCCCCATCCCCGACAGCGAGGGGTTGGCCAGCGCGGCCTCGTAGATGCTGCGGTCGGCTTCGATCACCGCTTTCTTCAACACGCTGCCAAACGTGGAGACGCTTCCCGATCCCGACGCCGCCGCCCCGACCGCCGGGACCGGACGATCCGCCAGCAGGCCTTCTTTCCAGGCGCGTTCGATCTCGCGCTCCAGGATCTCCACCGCCATGCGGCTGGCCCGCTCGCCGCCCAGGTGGCCGCCCATCCCGTCGGCCACGGCGTAAAGGCCGATGGCGTCGTTGCACAGGAAACTGTCTTCGTTGTGGTGGCGCTTGCGGCCGACGTCGGAGGCGCCCCAACCCACGATTCTCATGATGCGTCCCAGGGCGCGCCTACGGTTTCTCGGGGGCGGGCTTTGCTGGCTTGTTCGCCGGTGCTGCTGCTGGCGCCGTCGCCTCGATGATGAACTCGACGCGCGGCGCGCCGGGGCCCATTCCGACCGACGTCAAGCGCCCGAGGTCGATCCCCTTGCTGACCAGCGTGTCGCGCACGATGTCGGCGCGGCGCTGGGCTTCGGCCGCCGGGATCCCCTGGGCCTGCACGCTGATGCGCAGCTTGGTGACCTCGGGATGGGCGCGCAAGAGCAGCGCCACCGTTCCCACCGCCGCCACCGAGCCCTCCTTCAACGACGACGCCTGTCCGCCGCGGATCTGGAAGTTCAGGCGCTCGTCCAGCTCGATCCGTTCCGGCTTGAAGTGGACGATCTCGGCGCCCGGGTCGGGGCAGCCGTCGTCGTCCTTGATCCCGTTCAGCGTCTCGGGCTGGTTCGGGCACTTGTCCTGCGCGTCGGGGAAGCCGTCCTTGTCGTTGTCGGGATCGGGGCAGCCGTCCTCGTCCTCGAAGCCGTCAGCGTCCTCGGGCTCGTTCGGGCAATTGTCAAAGTTGTCGGGGATGCCGTCGCCGTCATTGTCGGGATCGGGGCAGCCGTCGTCGTCCTGGAACCCGTCGCGGTCTTCGGGCTCGTCGGGGCATTTGTCTTTCGCGTCGGGCACGCCGTCGCCGTCGGCGTCCTCCGCCGTCGACGGGCAGCCGTCCTTGGGCTTGGCTCCGCGCCCATCTTCGGCGGCGTTGGGGCAGGGGTCGTTGATGTCCGGAATGCCGTCCTTGTCGTTGTCCAGCTCCGGGCAGCCGTCTTCGTCCTGGAACTGGTCCTTGTCTTCGGGATCGTTCGGGCACTTGTCGTCGGCGTCGAGGATGCCGTCGTTGTCATTGTCGGGATCGGGGCACCCGTCGCTGTCTTGAAAGCCGTCGCGATCCTCCGGCTGGTCGGGGCATTTGTCGTCGACGTCAGGAACACCGTCGTGGTCGCGATCGTGGAAGTCGGGCGTGAACATCACGCCCAGGAAGGCCCGAAAGCGCGGCGCGCCGATCCCTTTGCCAAGGCCGGTGCCGCCGCCCGCCATCAACGACCACATCCCGGTGATGCCGAAACGGGCCGCCAGATCAACCTCCAGCGGGTTGACGTCCGAATAGAACTTGGTGAAGTCGATGAGGCCACTGCGCCCGGAGACCTCGACGATGCCCTCGATCCGCTTGACGAACTCCCACGACAGCGCGCCGCCGTAGGTCAGCTGGTGCCCCAGTTCAGTCTTGAAGCTGCGCGACGTCTCGCGAAGGATGACGCCCAGGTTGGCGCCGATCCGCACCGGACCGCTCTGCCAGCCGCCCAGCAGTTTGATCCGACCGGTCACCGTCTTGTCGCCCAGATAGGCGCTGTCCTTGCCCGTCGGCAACGTCAGTCCACCGATGGCGCCCAGCGACACCTGATCGTCGTCACCCAGCGTCGCCAGCAGCACCTTGGCCTCCAGGCGCAGATCGCCCAGGCCATAGGTGTCCAGCTTTCCGCCGGTCGGCGTGCCGAACTCATCGACCTGGTCCCCTTTCAGCACCATGGTGAAAGGGAGATCCAGGCCCAGCTGCAGCCGATCAAAAAGACCGAACGCCACGCTGAGGTCGGCGACCATCTGATCGCTGACCACGTGGGTCTCCGACGGCGTGCTCCCCTTGGTGTAGATGACGTAAGGGCGGTTCTGATAGTGCAGCAGCAGGCCCAACCCCAGCTGCTTGTGGGTGGGGATCTCCGCGGCGTCGACGGTGAGAAAATTGCGCGGACCGATCGCCGGCTGAAAAAGCTGAACGTCCAGCGATCTGTCCGTGGGCGCCTGAGGGGTGGCGCTTTGTGCCTGGGCCGTCCCGCCCGCCAGCATCAGCAGGGCCATTCCAACCAGGCCAACAAGTCGAAGCAGGGGCGGTTTGAAGGTCATACGGGGTCCCGTCGAGGGTGGAGATAAGGGAAGGGCCCTCAGAATATCCTCGGAACCGCAGTGGTGTCCATTACTGAGGGAGCGCGAAAGTGTAGTGCCAGGTGATGTTGGCGGGCACCGCTTTCCCGTCGCTGGTGCGGGCGGGGGAGAACTTGGCTCTTCGCGCCGACTCCAGGGCGGCGTCATCGAATTTGAATCCAGCGGGCTTGACCTTGATGACCTTCACTTCTTTAACGTCGCCGTTCTGGTCAATTCCCACCCGCAGGTCGACTGTCCCTTCGATTCCCATACGTTTCGCGTCGGAGGGGTAGATGTCGGCGCTGTTCACCTCGTAGATGATCCGCGCCTGCTGGGCGATGTAGATGTCCGCCACCGGTACGAAGCTGGGGGCGCCGGCGCCGGTCAGCGGCCGTACCGGCGCGCCGGGGCGGGGTGGACTGCGGTCGTTGGTGGCCACGGTGTTGCCCACCGGGACCGCCATCTTGCTTTCGCCGGGCACCACCGAGCTCATGGTGACGCCAAAGACCGGCGGCGCCGGCGGCGTGTTCGGGGGCGGTTCCTCATTGGGCGG
>JAXDMH010000716.1:0-7091 GCA_034666225.1 Myxococcales bacterium | reverse complement strand
GGATTTTCACCGCGCCTATCAGCTGGCGGAGAGCCGCGCCGGCGACGCGCTGGCGACCGATCCGCATGGCTCGTCACGGCTGTTCTGGGAGGCGGCCTATCCGCGCGCCTTCGCCACGCTGGTCGACAAGCTGGGGCCGGGGTCGGGCAACCCCGATCTGTTTCTGTACGCCATCATGCGCAAGGAATCGGGCTTCTCGCCCGACGACGTTTCGTACGCGGACGCGCGCGGCCTGTTGCAGATGATCCCACCGACCAGCGCGCGCGTGGCGTCGTCGGTGGGGGATCCATTTTTTCCCGATCAGCTCTTCGAACCGGAGACCAACGTGCGCCTGGGGGCCGCGTACATCGGCGCGCTTTACCGCAAATTTGGCGGGCAGGTGCCGCTGGCGGCCGGCGCCTATAACGCCGGGCCGAAGGCCATGACTCGCTGGTGCGATCAACACGGCGGCCACCCCACGGATGAGTTCGTCGAGATGATCGCCTTTGCGCAGACGCGCGAGTACGTCAAACGCGTCTCGGGCATCTACGCCCGCTATCGATTTCTCTACGGCCCGGCGCCGTACGAGCTGCCTTTGACGCTGGACCTGCACTACCGCGCCGATGGTCCCGACTACTAATCTCGCTGCTATACTGGCGGGATGGCCAAGTTTCGCGGCACGGTCCGGAGGAACGATCTGGAAGGCGGGTTCTGGCAGCTGGTGGGCGATGACGGCATCTCCTATGTGCTGGAAGGCGCGCTGAAAGGCATCGACGTCGACGGGATGCGCGTGGAGATCGACGGCGCCGTCGATCGCAACGTGATGTCGTTCGCCATGGCGGGACCGACGTTGAAGGTGAAGTCGGGCAAGAAGGCCTGACTCACAGAATTTCGAGGCGCACCGGCACTGAACCGGCGCGCATCATGTCCAGGCGGCGCGCGGCCGCCTCCGACAGATCGATGATGTGCCCGCCCCCGCAGCCGCAGCGATCGTTGATGCGCACGTCGACGGAGGCGCCGCCCGGGCGGCTGACCCGCACCCGGGTGCCGAAGGGCAGGTCCGGGTGGGCGGCCGTCAGCGCTTTGGGATCGTAACGCTCGCCCGAGGCGGTGCGGTGGCCGGCCAGCGAATGGGCGTAGTAGCTGGCTTTGCCGGTTTGCACGCTTCCCGGCGTGGCCGGCGTGCGGCGACCGGCAGTGGCGCAGCCGGCGGTGGCCAGAATCAAGGCAACCGCCGCCGCACCGGCCAGCGACCAGCGCCGGCGTGGGGGCCGGTCAGGTCGGCGGATCGCCGTCACCCCGCGGTCCGCCGCCGCTGCCAGGGCCGGAAGCCGGTCCGTCGCCGAGAAGAGCGCCGCCATCACCCTGGTCGCCCGCGGCGGCGGCGTGTTTGTCGCTGCGGCTCTCGATGACGCCGATGCCGTATTTCTCCAGCTTGTAATAAAGCGCGCTGGTCTTGATGCCCAGCAGGCGCGCCGTCTCGGTCTTGACGCCGCCCGATTTGTCGTAGGCCTTCTGGATCAGCTGGCGTTCCAGATCCTCCAGGATTTCCGGCAAGGTCATCTCGCCGGTGGGGACAGCCAGCGTTCCTTCGCTTGCGCCGCCGCGCAGCTGGCCGGGCAGGGCGCTGACGTTGATCTTGTCGCCCTCGGCGAAGACCAGCGCCTGTTCGATGACGTTCTCCAGCTCGCGCACATTGCCGGGCCAGTTGTAAAGGCACAGCCGCGCCAGCGCCGCGTCGTCGACGCCGGTGATCGACGGGTTGGTGCGCTTGCCCAGTTTTTCGATGAAATGCGTGACCAGGCGCGGGATGTCTTCCTTGCGTTCCCGCAACGGCGGCACGTGACAGGGGACGACGTGCAATCGGTAGAAGAGATCCTCGCGAAAGCGCCCCGCCTCGAC
The DNA here is from genome assembly GCA_034666225.1 of Myxococcales bacterium. Lineage (GTDB taxonomy): Bacteria > Myxococcota_A > Polyangia > Fen-1088 > Fen-1088 > DATKEU01. The sequence continues at coordinate 5,210 of JAXDMH010000716.1, read as the reverse complement.
CTCGGTCTTGATGTCGCGGTGGGTGGCCGAGATGACGCGCACGTCGACGCGCACCGTCTCTTCACCACCCACGCGTTCGAACTCGCGCTCCTGCAACACGCGCAGCAGCTTCAGCTGCAATCCCGGGGTGACGTCGCCGATCTCGTCGAGGAACAGCGTCCCCTTGTCGGCCAGCTCGAACCGCCCCAGCTTGCGCTTGATGGCGCCGGTGAAGGCTCCCCTCTCGTGGCCGAACAGCTCGCTCTCCAGCAAGGTCTCGGTCAGCGCCCCGCAGTTCACCTTGACGAACGGTCCTTCGGCGCGTCGCGAGCGGCGATGAATGGCGCGCGCCACCAGCTCCTTGCCGGTTCCCGATTCGCCGTGGATATAGACGGAGGCGTCGGTGGGGGCCACCTTGTCGATGATCTGGAAGACGGCGCGGATGGACGCTGTTTCGCCCACGATCTCGGTGAACCCGTAAGGCGCGGCGGCGTCGGCGCGCAGGGCCGCCGATTCGGCCTCGGCCCGTTCGCGGGCTTGCCGCTCCTTGCCCAGCTCCAGCGCGCGTTCCACCTTCAGGCGCACCACCTCGGGGGCGAACGGCTTTTGCAGAAAATCAAAAGCGCCCAGGCGCATCACCTCGACCGCGGTCTCCACCGTGCCGAAGGCGGTCACCACCATCACCGGGCAGGCGGGATCGATCTCGCGCACGCTCTTCACTACCTCGATGCCGCCGGTGCCTTCCATCTTCAGGTCGGTCATCACGAAATCGGCGCCGCGCCGCCGAAATTGGACCAGCCCGTCGGCCCCCGATGCGGCCACCATCGCTTCGTGTCCCATGCGCCGCACGGTGGCGGCCAGGCCTTCGCGCATGGTTTCGTTGTCGTCGATTATTAAGATACGAGCCATGAAAGAGGTTCAGGATAGCCTATTGGACAGGTCTTCATGACCGCAAACAACGAACGGTTGGCCCGCACCATCGATCACGCGCTGTCGCTGGTCAGACGCGAAATTCGCGCCATGCCCGGCTATACGCCCGGCGAACAGGTGCCCGGCGCCATCAAGCTGAACACCAACGAATGCGCCTATCCGCCCTCACCGCGGGTGATGGAGATGCTGGGGCGCATCGCCGACAACTCGCTGCGTCTGTACCCCGATCCGGTCAGCCGCAAGCTGCGCGAGGCGGCGGCGGCGCGATATGGCGTGTCGCCCGAACAGGTGCTGGCCGGCAACGGGTCGGACGATTGCCTGACCATCCTTTACCGGGCGTTTCTGGCGCCGGGTGATCGGGTGATCTGCCCGTGGCCGACGTACGGCCTTTACGACACGCTGGCCACGCTGCAGGGCGCGGCCATGACCACCACGCCCTTTGCCTTCAGCGAGGATGAACGGCAGTGGCTGCTGCCCCCGCCGCTGGCGGGCGATCCCGCAAAGCTGATCCTGATCGCCAACCCGAACAATCCGTCGGCGACGCTGATCCCCGTCGACGAATTGCGCAAGCTGGCTGATCAAACCTCCGGAATCGTGGTGGTCGACGAGGCGTACATCGACTTTGCCACCGGCGAGGCCAGCATCTTGCCCTGGCTGGATCAGCACCCCAACGTCATCGTGCTGCGCACGTTCTCGAAAAGCTTCAGCCTGGCCGGGGCGCGCCTGGGCTTGCTGTTCGCGGCGCCGCCGCTGGTGGCGCAACTGAACAAGGTGAAGGACAGTTACAACGTCAACGTCCTGACCCAGGCCCTGGGCACCGTGGCCCTGGAAGATCGCGAATACCACGAGGACGTGGTGCGACGGACGGTGGCCGAGCGGTTGCGTCTGGAAGACGCCCTGCGCGCGCTGAACCTGCGCTGGCCCGAATCGCAGGCCAACTTCCTGCTGGTCGACGTGGGCGACGAAGCGGAGGCGACGTACCGGGCGCTGAAACGCGAGGGAATTCTGGTGCGCTGGTGGGACACGCCCGAGCTGGCGACGCGCCTGCGCATCACCGTCGGGAGACCGGAGGAGAACGATCGCCTGATCGCCGCCCTGCAGTTGCTGCGCGGGGCGCCGGGGAGTTGAACCTGCCCAGGTCGCCGCTGTTACTGGCCGCGGCGCTGGTTGGTGCTTGCGGAGGCGGCGGTGGCGGGCGCGCGCCGATCGACGCCGACAGCGATAGCAGCGCCGATGGCGATTCTGGCGGCGACGGCGCGGTGGCGCTGCGCGCGCAACCCGGACCGGCTCGCTATGCGCTGGTGGGCGGGGACGTGGTGCTGGACGGTTCTGCGTCCGTCGGGGCCCAGCGCTATCAGTGGTACTTCGGCGACGGGCGCGGGTGGGCCGCCCCGCGACCCGGCGCCGTCGACCACGTCACCTACGATCAGCCGGGGCGATACCAGGCGGTGCTGACCGTGTTCGACGACGCCGGCAATCGCACCGCCGCCGGCGTGATCATCAGCGTCACCTTTCCCGCCGTCGACGTCGGCTCTGCCAGCAGCACGCTGGCGGCCATGCCGGACGGCGGCGCGGTCGTGGTCAGCGCCGACGCCGATCAGCTGATCGTGATCGGTCGCGACGCCGGCGATGTGTTCTCCGTGGTGAGGCGCGTCGACACCTGCCACCGCCCGCGCACGGTGGCTGTCTGGCAAGGGTTCCTGGTGACTGCTTGCCAGGCTGTCGATCGTCTCGGTTTTTACCCGCTGGACGGCGTCGGCGCGCCCATCGAGCTGCCCTTGCCGTACGGATCGGCGCCGTTCGGTGTGGCGGCGCTGCACGACGCGGCGTTTGTCTCGCTGCAAGGGACGGCGATGCTGGCGGAGATACGGTTGCAAGACGGCGCGCCGGTCTTGCGCGCCACCTACGGCGCCGTGCAAGACGCCCGCGGCGTGGCGCCGCTGCCCGACGGATCGGTGGCCGTCACGCGCTGGCGCTCGCCGGACTTTCACGCCGAGGTCGACTTCTTCGATCCCGCCACCGGCAAGAGCGCGCTGGTCACGCTGGCCCTGGATCATCGCGACGCCACCGCCGCGGCCATCGGCGGGATCCCGACGTATCTGGGGCAGATCGCGGTGTCGCCGACGGGGCGCGAGGCGGTGGTGCCGTCGCTGATGGCCAACTTTGGACAGGGCAGCTTTCTGGCCGGCGTGCCCCTGACCTTCGACAGCACGGTGCGGGCGGCCCTGTCGCGCATCGACCTGGTGAAGAAGCAGGAGCTTTTCCCGGGGCGGATCCAGTTCCCCGGGGCCGGGCTGGCGGTGGCGGCGGCGTTCTCCAGCCGCGGCGATTACGCGTACGTGGTGATGCCGGGCAACCGCCTGGTGGCGCGGGTCGATCTGTTGACGGGGGTGACGGCCGGGTCATTCGTCGACGCCGGCCTTGCCCCCGATGGCGCGCTGGTGACCGCCGACGATCGGTTTCTGCTGGTCAACGCCCCGCTCTCGCGCGAGCTGGTGGTTTACGCGCTGGCCTCGGTCGCCGCTCAGGCGGGGGCGGTGGCCTTGGCGGTGCCGGCGCAGGCGTCGCCGGTGGCGCGGGTGCCGCTGCTGCTGGTCGAACCGCTGGAGGCGACGGTGTTGCGCGGCGCCCAGCTGTTCAACGACGCGGCGGATCCGCGCCTGGCGAAAGACGGCTATCTGGCCTGCGCGCATTGTCACCTGGACGGCGACGCTGATCAGCGGGTCTGGGATTTTTCGGATCGGGGCGAAGGTCTGCGCAACACCATCTCGCTGCGCGGCCGCGCCGGCACCGGCGACGGCCCGCTGAACTGGAGCGCGAACAGCGACGAGGTGCAGGACGTCGAGGGGGACATTCGCCAGGCGTGCGGCGGGGCCGGATTGATGACCGACGACGACCTCGCCGTCGGCACGCGCAGCTCGCCCCTGGGCGATGCCAAGGGCGGCGTCAGCGCCGACCTTGACGCGCTGGCTGCCTACGTCGCCTCGCTGCGCGATCAGCCGCGCAGCCCGTACCGAACCGCCGACGGCGCGCTGGGCGAAGCGGCCACGCGCGGCAAGACGCTGTTCGAATCGGCGGCGCTGGGTTGCCAGACCTGCCACAGCGGGCCGCGCCTGACCGACAGCCAGTTCGTCACGCCCGGACAGCCGCTGCTGCACGACGTGGGGACGCTGGGGCCGGGATCGGGACAGCGCCTCGGTTCGTCGCTGACGGGCCTCGACACGCCGACGCTGCACGGGTTGTGGCAGTCGGCGCCGTACCTGCACGACGGGTCGGCCGCCACGCTGGGGACGGTGCTGCGCACGCGCAACGTCGGCGATCGCCACGGCGTCACGGCGGCGCTGAGCGATGCGGACCTGGGCGATCTGATCGCGTATCTACTGTCGCTGGACAGGCGGGTCGATTAGTCGGCGCTCAGTCGAGTGATCAGCGCTCAGTCGAGAAAAAGCTGCGTTTTTTCCAGGCCGCCGCTGGCGTCGAACTGGATGTAATCGAAGTTCGGTTCGGGCGCCCACGAATCCTTGTTGGCCCGGGCAAAGCGCGCGAACCGCTGCAGCGCCGCCGGGCTCTGCGCGCCGAAGACCAGGGCGGGGCGTCCGGGGGCCAGCGCGTCCTGAACGATCAGGCGATACGAACGCTCGCCGGTCGAGGCGTTGGCGTCGATGGGCAGGCGCGGTCCCAGCTGCCGCACCAGACGGTTGATGGTGGCGTCGCCGACCAGGACCAGGTTCCAGCGCCCCAGCATCTGGGCGGTGACCTCGCGATCGGCGGCCACCGGAAAATGCCCGGGAATCCCCGGGCCCCAGTTGGCCAGCGCTTCGGCCAGGCGGCGGGCCGCCGCTGTCGTGGTGGGCGGACCGTCGGTGCCGTACACGTAGATGTGCGCTGCCTCGCGCGGGACGCTGCGACTGGCCAGGCCGACCAGGGCGTGTTCGGGCGGGGCACCGGTGACCGGCTTTTCCACGCGACCCCAGCGATTGCCCTGGCGCGAAAAGCTGATCGGGCTGTCCCCGGCCGGGCCTTCGAAGACCGCGCGCTCGGGGGCGACGCCGTCGCGCACGCGCACGCTGATCTTGGTGGCCGCCGTCAGCGGCGTGGCGTCGAAGAGCAGCGAGAATCCGCTGGCGTTGCTGACGTGCACGGTGAAGGCGCCGCCGCTGTCGTCGTGCCGGGCGTCGATCTCGGCCAGGACGCGACCGCTGTCGATCCGATCGATGCGCGCCCAGTAGGCCTTCTGATTGCGGAGCGAGCCGGTCTTGAACCAGACCCGCTCCGGAAAATTCGGGCGGCGAATGCCGGCC
>JAXDMH010000715.1:0-8836 GCA_034666225.1 Myxococcales bacterium | reverse complement strand
CGACGGACTGCGCGCGCTGGCCGGCTACTATGCGCGCCGCGGTCTCCTCGATCGGGCGCGCTGCTGCTACGAAGTTCTGGACGTGCTGGGTGCCGCCAAGCGCGACGAGCGGGCGTTCCTGGCCAATCATCGGCCCCTCGAGCTGAAACCCGACGATCCTTATCCAGGCGCGCTGGACGAGGCCGATCGCTCCGCCCACCTGACCTTGAGCGATTCGGTGAAGATGGCCGAGGTTTTCTCCTGTCTGTGGGATGGCACGCCGGGCCTGCCGGTGGGGCAGACGGTCGAAGAGCTGGGCGTGTCGGCGCAAGACAAGATCTCGCCGATGTCGGATCTGGATCTGGGGAAGATCTATGGGCAGGTCAGCAAGGCCCTGGGTAACAAGAAGACCGCGCTGTACATCAAGCTGGATGGCGTGGCGCCCGACGTGGCCATCGCCGTGCACGCGCCGCCGGCGCTGGTGATCGGGCCCGACCTGGCCCTGAGCCCGCTTCACGCCGAGATGCGCTTTCAGATCGGTCGCGGCATCGAGCTGACCCGACCGGAGTACATCCTGGCCGCCGGACTTCCTCCCCGGCAGTTCGCCCAGCTGCTCGCCAGCGTGCTGAAGGCGTTCCATCCGCGACACTCGCGACGCCACGCCAACCCGAACGACGCCGCCCACGAGCAGATGATCAAGCTGAAGCGCAGCGTCTCTTACAAGGTCTCAAAACGCCTGGTCGAGCTGTTCAGCGCGCTGGGGACGACCGCCTGGAGTTCTGTCGAGTGGCGCGCCATCGTGCAACAGACCGGCACGCGGGCTGGCCTGCTGGTGTGCGGCGATCTGCGGACGGCGGTGCGGGTGGTGCTGGCCGAGCGCCCCGGCAAAGGCAAGGGCGACAAGAAGGACAAGAAGGACCAGAAGGACCACGACGCCAAGGACGACTCAGAGGAGAAAGACGGCCAGGACAATTGGTCTGCTGAGGAGATCCGGCGCCTGTGCGCCAGCTATCAGCCGCTGAAGGCGTTGCTGCAGTACGCGATCAGCGAGGACTATTTTCACCTGCGCGAGAAGCTGGGCACCGCGGTGGTCGGCGCCGTCGCCGCATAGCTCGGTCGCGGGGGCGGCACACTGACCACCGGCGCCGGCGCGGCCGAAGTCCGGCCACCGTCAAAAACGCGTAACGGGACTCTGACGCTATTCCGTCGCCGGTAGCCGTCCGGGAGTGGGCCCACGGCGTACGTGCAGAGTTCGGCCGCCGACGCCCAGGGCATCTTCGACTCTTCGATGCGAGCCAACAACCTATTGATATCGTTTTGAAAATCTATGTCAGAGCGAATGTCACCCGGCTGGGTTAGCGCGCGGCGCACGACCGGAGCGGCGACCATGTGCACACTCTGTGTCTTTGTTGACGCGCCCATGGACAGACTATCAAGCAGGATTCGCGCCAGGTGGGCGGCCGAGGCGGCGCAACGGGAAGGGAACCTGATGTGGCAAAAGATCGTCGTTCCGCTGATAGGTTGTGTGGCGATTCGGTGATGGCTACCATTGTTGAATGCGAGTTATGTATTCCGTCCCACGCTTATATTTTGTTTTTTTCGCCTGTGCGCTAGCCGGCACCTTGTCGTGCGGCCAGCGGGCAAATCCTGCCTTTGTCGGGATCGCCCCCGTGGACGCCGGCAGTGACCTGGTTGCCCCGGTCGACGGTGAAGACCCGACACGCGGCTGTACGCTGCCGCTGACCTCCTGCTCAGGAGACTGCGTCGACCTGCAGTCGAGCGACAGCCATTGCGGCACCTGCGACAACGCCTGTTCGGCGGACAAGTTCTGTTCTCAGGGCGTCTGCGTCTGTCCCGAAGGACAGACGTTGTGCGGGACGGTCTGCATCGACCTGGTCAAGAGCGCCACCAACTGCGGCGCCTGCGGTAACGCCTGCGAGACGGGCAAGGTCTGTTCACAGGGTATTTGCGACGTCGCCTGTACCGATCCCCTGCTGGCCTGTTCGGGCAGCTGCGTGGACACGCAGTCGGACGGCAAGAACTGCGGAACGTGCGGCATGGTCTGTCCCACGGCCATGGAATGCGCGGCCGGGACCTGCTCGTGTGGCGGCCTGACCTTCTGCGGCGGTGCCTGCCTGAACCTGGCCACCAACCGCAACAACTGCGGCGCCTGCGGCCACGTCTGCCCCACCGCGCAGCAGTGCATGCAGGGTGTCTGCGCGCTGAAGTGCAGCACGGGGTTGACTGCCTGCGGAGGTGCCTGCGTCGACACCAGGTCCAGCGTCAACAATTGCGGCGCTTGCGGCGTTCCGTGCACCGGCGGCGCGATCTGCGCCGGCGGCACCTGCGCATGTTCGAACGGCGGCCTGCGCTGCAGCGGCGTCTGCGTCGATTCGGACACTGACCATGCCAACTGCGGGGGCTGCGGTCAGAAGTGCACCGCCACGCAGTTCTGCAATCAAGGCACCTGCGCCGCTGTCTGCACCAGCCCGCTGATCCTGTGCGGGGGATCCTGCTTCGACCTCAAGACCAGCAACAAGAACTGCGGCGGCTGCGGCGTGGTCTGCGCGGGCGGCACCTCGTGCGTGGCCGGCGCCTGCGTCTGTCCGACCGGAACCACGAAATGCGGCAGCCAATGCATCGACACGACCTCCAGCCAGACCAACTGCGGCACCTGTGGCAATGCTTGCGGCCAGGGGATGGTCTGCGCGCACGGCAAGTGCGTCGTGAACTGCGGCGGCGACCTCACCCCCTGCGGTAACACCTGCGTTGACACCAACACCAGCTTCGGAAACTGCGGTGGTTGCGGGCTGTCCTGCTCGCAGGGTCAGGTCTGCCAGAACGGCAAGTGCCAGTGCTCCGGCAGCCTCAAACAGTGCGGCAACGTCTGCACCAACACCGACACCGACCGCTCCAACTGCGGCAGTTGCGGCCACGCTTGCCTCCTCCGCACCTCGTGCAACAACGGAAAATGCCTGGGCCTCCTGGGCGGCGACAGCGGCAACTAAGACGCGCGCTTCGCGCCTCCTACTATTGACCCTGCGACTGCGAGTTCTCGGATTGGATCGCGGCGATGGCTTGGCCGGACATGCCCTGCTGGACGGCTTCGCAGACCAGGGAGGTCTGGTCGACGATGTGGGTGAGGAGGTCGTGGATGGACGTTGCGGGTATCTTGGCTTGTTCGGCATCCAGCCATTGATCCAGGGCGTATAAGAGATCGACTGCACCACCGTCGGCGCGCGCCTCGGAGACGGGCCAGATCCTCTGGGCCATGGCCAGCGCGGAGCGCAGGCAATAACGAAGTGAGCGCGGGAACCGGTTTTCGAAGATCAGGAACGACACCACGGCCGAACGGGAGACGCGCCCCTGGTGCTGGCGCATGAAAGCATCAAAGCCAGAGCAGGCACGCAACAAGGACAGCCACAGCGCGGTCTGGACGATCTGATGTTCGTCCTGGTGTTCACCGCTGCCAGGCGTGCCGCCCATCATGTGGTGGTGCATGTCCAGGATGCGCGAGGTTTGCCCCAACCGTTCCAGCAGGACGCCCAGCCACAGGAAGTCCATCGGCGTGTCGTGCAGCATCGTGCTGCGCACCAGCCCCAGGCACAGCTGCGTGGCCTTGCGAACGTTGCGATACAGGCCGTCGCGATCTTGCTTGAACTGCGTGCTGGCTTCTTCCCCGACGAACCACAGGAACAGTTCGTTGGTGGCCTGCCAGATGTCGCTGCTGAGGACCTCGCGAATCGACCGCGCCCCTTCCCGGGCGGCGCGAACGGAGTTCCGCACCGACACCGGATTTTCCTGGGCCCAGGTCATGTACTGCTGCACAACCTCGCCGTGCCCGGCGGCGTCGACGCCAAAGCGCTTGACGAAATCGGCCGACTGCCCGGACACCGTGACCAGCGGGCTCCAGCACTGCAGCGCCGAGAGATCGCCGTCGAAGGCCAGGGCCCGGGTGACCTGCAACAGCCGCGCGGTGCTCTCCGCCCGGTCGAGATAGCGCCCCACCCAGAAGCAATGATCGGCGACGCGAGAGATCACGTTATCTCCGCCTGGGCCGCGTGCACCCATGTGTCCTTGGAACCGCCACCCTGGCTGGAATTGACGACGTAGGAACCGGCCCGCAAAGCCACGCGCGTCAACCCACCAGGGAGGACCCACGACCCGGTGCGGCTGGTTAAGATGAAGGGACGCAAATCGACCCGCCGCGGTTCGATGCAGCGCCGGTCGGCGATCCAGGTCGGGCAGGTCGACAGTTCTATGCGCGGCTGGGCGATGTAGCGGCGCGGATCGGCCAGGATGCGCTGGCGGAAGTCGTCGCGCTCGGCCGCCGTCGACTGCGGACCCATCAGCATGCCGTAACCGCCCGCTTCGTCGACGGCCTTGACCACCAGCTCGGCCAGGTGATCGAGGACGTACTGGCGGTCCTCGCGTTTGGCGCAGACATAGGTCGCCACCTGTTTCAGGAGCGGCTCTTCGCTGAGGTAAAAGCGGATGAGGTCGGGGACGAACGCATAAATGGCCTTGTCGTCGGCGACGCCGTTGCCGGGCGCGTTGGCCAGGGCGACGTTGCCGGCGGCGTAGGCGCGCATCAGGCCGGGGACGCCCAGCAGGCTGTCCGGGCGAAAGAATTCGGGGTCGAGGTAGGCGTCGTCGGTGCGCCGATAGATGACGCTGACCCGGCGCGGCCCCTTGGTGGTGCGCACGAAGACCAGATCGTCGTGGACGAAGAGGTCGGTGGCCTCCACCAGTTCAAGGCCCATCGACCGCGCCAGAAAGCTGTGTTCGAAGTAAGCCGAGTTGAGCGGCCCCGGCGTCAGCACCACGACAGTGGCGTCTTCGGGATCGGTGGGCGACACCGAGCGCAGGGTCTCGGCCAGGTGCAGGGGATAGTCGTCGACGCGGCGCACGCCGATGTAATCCATGGCGTGCTGAAAGACGCGTTTGGTGACCAGACGGTTTTCCAGCACGTACGACACGCCCGACGGCGTGCGCAGGTTGTCTTCGAGGACGCGCATGGCGCCGTCGGGATCGCGAATCAGGTCGATGCCGGCGATGTGGATGCGGACGCCGCCCGGGGGGCGGAGCCCTCGGATCTTGGGCAGGTAGCTCGTCGAGCGGTGCACCAGCTCGCCCGGGATGATGTTTTCGCGCAGGGCCCGCTGCGGCCCGTACACGTCGTCCAGGAACATCTCCAGGGCGCGCAGGCGCTGGACCAGGCCGCGCTCGACGTCGACCCATTCGTCGCCGCCGATCACGCGCGGGACCAGGCAAACGGGCATCACCTTCTCGGCGCCGCGCTCGTCAGAGTAGACGGAGAAGGTCACCCCTTGCTGCGACAGGGCCAGCTCGGCCAGGGCCTGGGCGCGGGCGAAGGTATCGGGGGTCAGGCCGGCCAGCAGACTGGCCGCGATCTCGCCGTGCCGCCGGGGCCTTCCCTCGGCGTCGATGAGCTCGTCGTAAGTGCCGTCGGGCGGTCGATACCCTTCGAGGAGCAGCGAACGCTGCTGGTCGGGGAACACGTCGGCGAATCTACGGCAGTGGCGGGACCGGGTCCATGCGGATCGCCCGCGTTACCAAATTAAGACCACGCCGAAACGTCGTGTTTACGCGGCTGTCTCTATCGTCGTTGCTGCGTTCGGACCGCCGTTAGACTAACGTACAGACAAAGCCTGATGCACGGCCCCCCATCGTCAACGCTGGCCAATGTTTTGGACTTGGGCAGCGGGCTTGCGCGTCAGTACCCGCCTCCCTCGCGTTCTTATGACGAGATGGTCGACGGCCAGGGCATGGTCCGGCCCCACTGGAGCCGTTTCGTCGAGCGTCTGGAGGCCCTGGGCGCCGTCGAGCTGCGATCGCGCTGGCACCAGGCACAGCAGCTGATTCACGACAACGGCGTCAGCTTCAACGTCTACGGCGATTCGCAGGGGATGGAACGCCCCTGGCAGCTGTCCCCCATCCCGGTGGTGATCGCCCCCGAGGAGTTCAGCGCCGTGGCCGCCGGGCTGGAGCAACGGGCGCACCTCCTGGATCGGATCCTGGCCGACGTCTATGGACCGCAGCGCTGTCTATCGGAAGGCTGGCTGCCGCCCGAGCTGGTGCTGGCCCACCCCGGGTTCCTGCGCCCCTGTCACGGCGTGCTGCCGCCGCAGGGACGTTTTCTGCATTTCTATGCCGGCGATCTGGCGCGGGCGCCGTCGGGGCAATTTCACGTTCTGACCGATCGCACGCAGGCGCCGTCAGGGGCGGGATACGCGCTGGAAAACCGCATCGTGATCGCCCGGGTCTTTCCCGACGTTTTTCGCGATTGTAATGTCCAGCGGCTGGCCCTGTTCTTCCGGGCCATGCGCCAGATGCTGGCGTCGCTGGCATCGCCGGAGAATCAGGAAAACCCGCGCATCGTGCTTCTCAGCCCGGGGCCGTACAACGCCACCTATTTCGAGCAGGCGTTCCTGGCCCAGTACCTGGGGTACATGCTGGTCGACGGGGCCGACCTGACGGTGCGCGACGGGCGGGTGTTCTTGAAGACGCTGGGCGGCCTGCACCGGGTCGACGTCATCCTGCGGCGCCTCAACGACGATTACTGCGACCCGCTGGAACTGCGCGCCGATTCGACGCTGGGGATCCCCGGGCTGACGCAGGCGGTGCGCGACGGCCAGGTGGCGGTGGCCAACGCGCTGGGGTCGGGAATCTTGCAGATGCCGGCACTGATCCCGTTTCTGCCGGACATCTGTCGAGGCCTGCTGGGCGAGGAGCTGAAGCTGCCGTCGGTGCAGACCTGGTGGTGCGGCGATCCACGGTCGCTGGCCTACGTGCGCGACAACATCGATCGCCTGGTCATCAAGCCGGCCCATTCCTCCGTGGGCACGATGGGCCAGGCGGTGTTCGGCGAGACGCTGACCCATGCCCAGCGCGACGAGCTGGCGGCCCGCATCGCGGCGGCGCCGTCGCGCTATGTGGCGCAAGAACGGATTTTTCCGTCGACGACGCCGCTGATGGACGGCAACCAGCTGACCCCGCGCCAGATGATCCTGCGCAGTTTTCTGGTGTCGCGCCCGGGCGGCGGTTACGACGTGATGGCGGGTGGACTCAGCCTGGTGGCCGGCGGTCCCGACGAGCAGGAGATCTCCATGCAGGCCGGCGCCGGCAGCAAGGACACCTGGGTGGTCAGCGGCAGTCCGGTCAGCACGTTCAGCCTGCTTCCGCCGTCCAGCCAACCGATCGCCTTGTCGCGAGGCGGGGGCGATCTTCCCAGCCGCGTGGCCGACAACCTGTTCTGGCTGGGGCGATACGCCGAGCGCGCCGAGGCCATCGCCCGCCTGGCCCGCACCATCTGCCTGCGGCTGTCGGAGCAGACGGATCCGCGCCTGGTCGAGGGGTCAGAGCTGACGCCGCTTTTGACGGCGCTGTACATGCAGACGCACGCCACGCTGAGCCCGCCGCCGGCGACGAAGGAAGTGCCGTCGGCAGAGGATCGACTGACCGACGCCATCTTTGATGGGCGCCACCCGGGGACGTTGCGGGCCACCATCCGGTCGACCCACCGGGTGGCGGGCGTGATTCGCGATCGGATCTCGGCCGACACGTGGCGCGTGTTGACCGCGCTGGATCAAGAGATTCGCGAGGTCGACCGCGGCGCCGGCAGCTATCACGTGGCGGCGCTGGCGCGCCTTCTGGATCGTCTGGTGATGAACATGGCGGCCTTGAGCGGCATGGTCATGGAGAGCATGACCCGCGGCCAGGCGTGGCGGTTTCTGGATATGGGCCGGCGGCTGGAGCGCGCCATCAACGTGGTGTTTCTGCTGCGGGCGTCGCTGACCACCACCATCGAACGCGAAGGGCAACTGCTGGAGGCGGTGCTGGAGGTCGCCGACAGCAGCATCACCTATCGGCGACGGTACCTGGCCAGCCTGCAGGTCACGCCGGTCGTCGATCTGCTGCTGGCAGACGAGACCAATCCGCGGTCGGTGTCGTATCAACTGTCGGCGCTGGCGTCACACATGAGCCAGCTGCCGGGGCAGGCGCGCGCCCAGGCCGGCGCCGAGGAGCGGTTGATGCTGGCGGGGATCGCCAGCGTGCGCACCGCCGACATGACCGCGCTGGGCGCCGCGGACGAACGCGGGCATCGGCCGCAGCTGGCGGCATTTCTGGAACAGCTGGGGCGCGACCTGCCCCGGCTGTCGGACGCTCTCAGCGCCAGCTATCTCAGCCACGCCGCGCTGTCGCGCCAGCTGGCCGACGACAGCGGTGGCGGCGGCGAGGTGACAGCGCCGTGATCTATCGCGTCGTTCACGTCACCGAGTATCGCTATGACGAGCCGGTATCGACGTCGCACCACCAGCTGTGCCTGTCGCCGCGGCCGGCCGCTCACCAGAGCTGCGGCGCGCAGGAGATCACCATCAGCCCGGCACCGGTGGTGCGGCGCGAACGCATCGATTTCTTCGGCAACCGCTGCACCCACGTCGAGATGCAAGAGCCGCATCGGCAGCTGCAGGTGGTGTCGCGTTTTGACGTCGACGTGCGCCCGCCGGCGCGCGCGGCCTCTGGGTCGCTCTCGTCATCTCTGTCGCCGTCTCTGTCTCCGTCTCCGTCGCCGTCCTGGGAATCAGTGCGTGACGCCCTGGCGCGGCCGGGGACGCCCGAGCTGCTGGACGCCTGCGGGTTCACCTTTGAATCGCCGCACGTGCAGATCCCTGCCCGCGCCAAGGAGTACGCGCTGCAGTCGTTTTCGCCGGGCCGCCCGTTGCTGGAGGCGCTGCTGGAGCTGGCGGCACGGATCCACGGCGAGTTCACCTACGACAGTCGCGCCACCACTGTGTCGACGCCGGTGGCGCAGGTGCTGAGCCACCGGCGCGGC
>JAXDMH010000714.1:0-5327 GCA_034666225.1 Myxococcales bacterium | reverse complement strand
GGCGCCACGCAAAAACCGTCCCGATGAAGTTCGTGCTGTCGCCGTTGTTGTCACCGTAATAGATCAGCGTGTCGCCGCGGAAGCCGTGCATCGTCAGGTCGCCCGCAAAGAGATCGGTGGAAAGGCGCAGGCAGTTGTTGTCGTTCCCGTCGCAGGTGACTGCCTTGCCGTTCAACACCTGGGTCACGTTGATGACCCAGAGATCGGTGGTGGTGATGAACGTCGAGGGACGGGCAAAGGCGCACCAGCGATCGGAGGTGGCTGCCTTTGGCGACGTGCAGCTGTCGCTGCCCTGTCCGATCAGCCGCGCGTCGCCACGCACCAGCAGCATCGATCCCGCGCCGACCGGCGGCGGCGGCGGAACGTCGGCCACAGTGGCGTCTCTTCGTGTGCTGGCATCGGAACCAGCATCATCGGCGGAACCATCGACGTATGCGCCCAGATGGTTGACGCCGCAGGCTCCGGTCAGGCTGGCCAGCAAGACACACAGCCCGACAGTCCAACCATTGCCTTCGATCGTCACTCGGCGCTGTCGCTGCAAGATGTTCTCCCGCAAAAAAGACGTGATTGGACACGAGCCCCGGTCTTCCGGCAAGGGAAAGCCGACGGCTGATCACGTGGCAACTACGTTGCGACCATTTGGCCGCCCTCCGGCTGGCGCCCTTTGGCCGGCCGGCTAGAAGGGAATGTCGTCGTCGGGCGGAGGCGCGCCACTGTCGTCGGGCGGTCCGTCTTGCCCGCCGCCCCGTCCTCCGCTCATCGATGAACCGCTGGAACTGCTGGGACCGCTCGGTCCCCCGCCCGTGCGCGGCCGCGCGCCACCCTCCGCGCCGGCGCCACTGCCGCTGCCCAGGAAAACCACGCGATCGGCCACCACGTCGGTGGCGTAATGTTTTTGGCCGTCCTTGTCATAGGTCCGCGTCTGCAGGCGTCCCTCGATGTAAACGGAGCGACCCTTGGACAGGTACTTCGAGCAATTCTCCGCCGCGTCGCCCCAGACGGTGACGCGATGCCATTCGGTTCGCTCCTGGCGCTGGCCACCCTTGTCCTTGAAGACGTCGGTGGTGGCGATACGCAGGTTGCAGAGCGGTCGGCTGGTGGGTGTGTACTTGAGCTCGGGGTCGGCTCCGAGGTTGCCGACCAAAATGACTTTGTTGACGCTTCCCATGGGCGGTCTCCTTCTACCATAAACGGCAACCAAGGAATCGGACCGCCCACCGCGAAGTTGTCAGGCCGCAGCCAGCTGACCGGCCCCATTTTGTAGATTGGCAGGCAACAAAAACAACGGGCAGGTGTAGCGACCGGCTTTACTCGCTCACAAAAGCGCAAGGATTTCATGACAAGACTATCTGCATAGAATATGTAATCTAGCACTCTATTTGCAGTGCTCATGATGCATGAAGCTGCATCCAGGCGTGTCCCAAATGGCAATTCTCTGTTTCGCTCCTCTGGCCCTCGCAGCCGTCGGCTGCGGCGAGCTGGCTGGCGACGAAAGCGGCGACGGAGTTCACTCGATGATCAAGACCGAGAACGGTCTCACCGCCATCAATGGTCTGGCGACCACCAACGGCCTGGCGACCAGCAACGGGCTCGCCACCAGCAACGGCCTGGCGACCACAAACGGTCTGGCCACGACCAACGGTCTCATGACGACAGCCGACGGACGAAATACCGTCTCGTACCTGGTGCGTTGCGCGCTGGCGGCGGGCACGTCGCTGACCAAGAAAGACCAGTACGGCAACAGCTATACGTTCCCGGGCGAGATGGGCCTGGCCACGCAATGGCAGAACGGCCCTTGCGACACCGCCTGTCAGGAAAGAATCTCTTCGTGCATGCTGGCTCACGTGAACACGGCCGGCGTGCACATTCCGCTGTGGGTGGTCTCGCAGGATCCGTCGGTCGGCTGGAAGCTGAACCCTCTGTATCCCAATCAGGAGGGGTCGTTCTTCGGCAACATCTTTGTGCTGGGCGCTCACGGGACCGACCCGCACAAGGTCGCGGCCTATTACTGCAACGGCATCGCCTACAACAAGGACGTCGTGCCGGGCCGAATTGGCGCCAATCAAGTGAATGCGCCGTACAGCGATCCGTTCGGCGGCGGCAACGGTTACTGCAAGGATTACTGCGCCGCCGCTGACAGCCCTTACGCCTCCAGCGGTTTCAAGGCCTGCAGCGGCTGGAACCATGTCATGACGGTGTGGCGCCAGGAGCAGACGGGCCAGAACTAGCCCTTGAACTGTTCAGCGCCCGGTTCAGCGCCAACCTAAAGTCCATCGGTCGCCCGTTCGATATAAGCGCGAACCCCGATGAGCTGGCTGGGCGTTTTGGTGATTGTGCTGGGATTTTGGGTGGTGCTGCTGCGTCGCCGCGTGCGTGAACTGAACCAGGCGGTCAGGCAGCAGCTGGACCAGCACATCGCTCTCGATGAACGGCTGGCCGAGCTGACCAACAATGTGAGCGATGCCGTCTACGCGCTTGATCTTCACGGCCGCTTCACCGCGGTCAACCTGGCGGCCGAACGCGTGACCGGTCGGCGCCGCGCCGAGCTTCTTAGCGGTTCCATCTTCGACCTCATCGTTGCGGACCGTCACGACGATGCCCGCCGCTGGCTGCAGCATGCCGCTGCCAGCAAGGGCCGCGGGGACATGCGGTTTGAAACCACCATCCTCGCCAAGGGCGGCGCGACGATTTCTCTGTCCGGTCGGTTCCATGTCGTCACCCACCAGGGCGTTCCCGTGGGCTTTGAAGGCGTCGCCCACGTGGGTCGCGATGAAGCCGCCTCGGGCGCGCAAACGCCGGCAAACGAGCTGGAACGCCAGCTGGTTGCCTGACGCGCCAGCTGCTCTGCGCCGCGCCGTCTCTGCGCCGTTATCGGTTTGACCACTCCAGGTGACGACGCTATGGTCCGGCCTCTGGCCGACCCAAATCTAGGAGCGTGCTCATGGCAGGCGGATCCTCCCTTCCCGTCTCTGTTCAGACCTCAACGCCCGTGGCAGGCACGGGTAACAAATATTTCCTCCCGCTGGTGGTGCTCACCTCCCTGTTCTTCATGTGGGGGTTCATCACCTGTCTCAATGACATCATCATTCCCCACCTCAAGGCGATCTTCGAGCTGAACTATGCCCAGGCGATGATGGTGCAGTTCGCCTTCTTCACGGCGTACTTCATCGTGTCGCTGCCGTCCGGCGCCATCGTCACCAAGCTGGGCTACAAGAACGGCATCATCATCGGCCTGTGCACGGCGGGCGTGGGCTGCCTGATGTTCTACCCGGCGGCGGGGGCGCGGTCGTATGCGCTGTTCCTGCTGGCGCTGTTCGTTCTGGCGGCGGGCATCACGCTGTTGCAGGTGGCGGCCAATCCCTTCGTTGCGGTGCTGGGCAAGCCCGAGACGGCGTCGAGCCGCCTCACCTTGACCCAGGCCCTCAATTCGCTGGGCACCACCATCGCGCCCTTGTTTGGTTCGCTGCTGATCTTGTCGACGACTGTGAAATCCAGCGACGAGATCAAGCAGATGTCGCCGGCCGCCGCCGACGCCTATCGGCTGGCCGAAGCCAGCTCGGTGCAGACGCCGTACATCGGGTTGGCGGTGGCGCTGCTGGTGCTGGCCGTCTTCATCGCCGTCTTTCGCCTGCCCAAGATCGACGCCGCCTCGGGAAACAGCGAGCTGGCCGCCGGTGAAGCGCAGCAGGGCAGCGCCTGGGGATATCGCCACCTGGTGCTGGGCGCCGTCGCCATCTTTGTCTACGTCGGTGCCGAGGTGGCCATCGGCAGCGTGCTGGTGAACTATTTCAAAGAGCCGGCCATCGGTGGCCTGCCCGAGGCGCAAGGGGCCCGGTACGTTTCGTTCTACTGGGGCGGCGCCATGGTGGGCCGGTTCATTGGAACGCTGACCCTGCGCATGTTCCGCCCCGGCAAGGTGCTGGCCTTGCACGCTCTCGGTGCCACGGCGGTGGTGATCCTGACCATGCTGTCCACGGGGCAAGTGGCCATGTGGTCGGTCATCGCGGTCGGCCTTTTCAACTCGATCATGTTCCCCACCATCTTCACGTTGGCCATCGACGGTCTGGGCAAGCACACCAGCCAGGGCTCGGGCATCTTGTGCATGGCCATCGTGGGCGGGGCGCTGATTCCGCCGCTGCAGGGTCTGCTGGCCGACAACATCGGTCTGCACCACTGCTTCATCATTCCGGTTCTCTGCTATCTGTTCATCGCCTGGTACGGAGCCAACGGACGCCGGTCGATTCCGAAGGCGTCGGCCGTCTAGACGGTCGAACGGGCGTGGCGGGCGAGGGGGTGCGGGTGTTTGCCGACGGTCAGCACCCGCGTATTGCGGTCGTCGATTCGTGGAACGACGCCACGCCGTGCAATCTTTACCTGCGACGCCTGGTCGACAAGGTCAAGGACGGCATCCGCGTGGCGGGCGGCACGCCGATCGAAATTGGCTCCAGCATCGTCTGCGAGCCGGGACAGGCGCCGTCGCTGATCGCGCGCGACATCGGTGTCGACGCCATCGAGCTGGCGGTGGCCAGCGCCGGTTGTGCCGGCGTGGTGGCGCTGGGCGGTTGCGGAAATGCCCTGGCGGCGATGGCCATGGTCCTGGCGCGGCTGGATCTGCCGGGGTTGATTTTGTATGGCGGGTCGCCCGAAGACGCGGCGCGCGTCGGTGCGCCCGCCTGCGGGGACGAGACCACCGCCAACGTCATGGCCATCTGCGTTCAGATGCTGGGCCTGTCACCCATCGGGTTCAGCGACATCGCCGCCGGTGACGCGCGCAAGGACATCGCTGCCGTTCGCTGCGGCGAGCTGGTCCTGCGCCTGGTTTCGCGCGACGTGCGCCCGCGCCAGATACTCAGCCGGGCGGCCTTCGAAAATGCGCTGTCAGCCGCGGCGGCGCTGGTCGGTGGTGCAGCGGCAGCCGTGCACCTGCTGGCGCTGGCGCGCGAGGCGAACGTGCCCTTCGCTCTGTCCGACTTTGACGCCGTGGCGGCGCGGGTGCCGGTGCTGATCGATGCAGCGCCCGAGCGCTTTTCCTTCGCGGCGTACGAGCGCAGCGGCGGAACGCGTTTGCTGGCGCGACTTCTGATGGAGGCCGAGTGCCTCCGCGATGCGCCGACCTGCAGCGGTGCCACGATCTTCGACGAGGCCCGCCGCGCTGATGAGACACCCGGGCAGGAGGTCGTCCGCACCGTGGAAAAAGCGCTGGGCAGAGCCGGCTCCTTCGCCGTTCTGCGCGGTTCGCTGGCCCCCGACGGGGCGCTGGCCGTGGCCGCCATTCCGGCGCGCGCCACGTTCAAAGGTCGCGCGCGCGTGTTCGATTCGATCGAGTC
>JAXDMH010000713.1:0-5510 GCA_034666225.1 Myxococcales bacterium | reverse complement strand
CAGCCAGCTCTCGAAGGCAGGGTCCGGTCTGGGGCTGGCCACATGGACGGGCACCCCGGGCAAGTGGCGTCCCAGGCTGCTGACCAGCAGTCTCACGCCCAGAAAATCGGGCGGGCGGTCTTCGTAGGTGCAGATGAGCATCGATGGCGACCTTTGGACCAGCGCGTTCCGGCATGATAACTTTAGGGATCAGCTATGGCTAGCCACCCGTCGAACAAGGATGGCGCCGAGGGCGACGAGGCGCATGGGGCGGACTCCGGCCTCGACGCGAAGCTGGACCGCGCGGTTCCCGCGGGGGCCCCGGAGGCGTTCCTTCTGGGCGTCGGCGAAGGGCACGGCGGCCGGGTCTATCCGCTGAATCACAACACCGTTTACCTGGGACGGGCGGACGACGCCGACGTGGTGATCGCCGACGCCTCGGTTTCCGGTCGGCACGCCCGCATCATCAATGGCAGCCAGGGCTTCGAGGTGGAAGACCTGGGCTCTACGAACGGAACCTGGGTCGAAGGGCGTCGGGTGATGCGGACCCGGTTGCACAGCGGCGATCGGCTCACCCTTGGCAATGTGGAGTTCAAGTTCCTCGTCGACAAGCGGCTCGATGCCACCATGATGATCCTGTCGCCGGGATCCAGCCGGGGACGGCCGGCGACCGGTACCCTGATTCGCTACGAGTCGCCCCGCTCCCGTCTCGAGGGGACCTCTTCGTTTGTGCCCGCCAAGCAGCGGGATGAGGACGAAGGGCCCTCCCTCGAGGAAATCTTCGGTCGCTTGGCGCGGGCCTACCGGTTCGTGCAGAAGAACGCGGCCTTGTTTCGGATGTTCGCCGTGGCCGGTGTGCTGCTGGGACTTTTGTCGGCGGTGATCCTCCCCGCGCCGAGAGAGGCCGTCTGCATTCTGAAGCTCCAGCCCCAGCTGAAGGCCAACCCCTTCGACGCGCAATGGAACCGCGGCTCGAACGAGGATCAGGAGGTCCGTTTCTTCTCCAGCGTCGAGACGGCGTTCGTCCAGCCCGTCTTGGTTGAAGGAACCCTCACCAAGGTGCTGGGCCAAAAACCGTCCACCGGGACGGTGACATCGGTTGCTGGGCGTCTGAAGATCGAAAGCAAGCCCGACAACGTCTACCAGGCCACCTACAAGGAGGCGATTCTGGGCAGCACGCCAGTGGGCTCCGCCGAATTTCTGGCCGCCCACATCGAGAACTACCTTCACGGTGAGATCGCGCGGGCCATCCGGGTCTTCACCGCCCAGGCGGACTTTCTCCGTGATCAGCTGAAGACGGTCGAAGGCGACATGAAGAACATCTCCGACCAGCGGATGAAATTCAGCCAGCAAAACTCCGATCGTCTTCCGGAAGGGGCGGGACCGATGCTGGGCAGCAGTCTCACCCTGGAGACCCGCCGGGCCGAACTGACCGCCCAGATTCGCAAGCTGCAGGGCGAGCTGGACGCGCACCGCCACGCGCTGGCCGACGGCGGACCCCTGGCCCAGAACCGGTTCAAGGCCTCGCAGGTCTATCGAGAGTCGTTGGCGACCATCAATCGCAAGCTGACCGAGTCCTACGCGCGCGGTCTGGCCGACGGCCACCCGGAGGTGCGCGAGCTGAAAGACGAGAAGGTGCGCATCGAAGGTCTGATTGAAAATGAGATGGGTTCTGAAACCACCCCGCTGGATCGAGAGTCGAACGCCGGATACCAGGAGCTGAAGAGCAAGGTGGCTCTGCTGCAGGCGCAGCTTTCCGGAGCGCGGAGCGATCTGGCCGACACCGAGAAGAACCTCACCCACGTGCACAGCGTGGTCGGCGATCTGCCGCGCGTGCAAGCGGGCGTTCAGCGGCTCACCCACATGCAGGATGCCACCACGCAGCTGCACGGACAGCTGTTCGAGCAGCTGAAGAAGGCGGAGCTGCAGCTGAACCTGGAGCGCGTCTCCGCCGAGTCTCGGTACGAGGTTGTCCTGGCACCGCAGCTGGTGAAGACCGGGTGGTTCAGGAACGCCGTCGTCCGCCTGATCATCGGTTTGGTACTGGGGGTGTTCCTTGCGTTGGCCACGATTCTCGTGAGAAAAGTCCGTCATATGTTTCTGCACGCGCTGTCCAAAACTGATTCGTCTCCGACCAGCTCGGCGCCCTGATTGGCCTGGATAACTTGACGATTCGCCTTCCATGAGACAAATCGCGATCACCACCTTTGCCGGCCTGCTGGCCGCGTTCATCGCCGCTGGCTGCGCCACCGAGCGCCCCTACGTCTGGGCCGGGAACTTGCCGCCCGTGGTGAACAAGGGTGAGGGGCTGATCCACCCGCGCGACACCATCGTGGTATCGGTGCGCGATCAAACGGCCATGTCCGGGGAATTCGTCGTCCGCGACGACGGGGGGGTTCTGCTGCCGACCATGGGCGAGGTGACGGTCGCGGGCCGAACGCCGGAGGCGGTTCGCGAGGAGCTGCATCAGCGGGCGACATCGCTGGTCGTGCGCCCCGCGGTGGCCGTCTCCATCGCCCGGGTGGCGCCGATACGGGTCAACGTTGTTGGCGAGGTGAAGGCGCCGGCCAGTTACGAACTGACCCGGGACCGCACCGTCGCCGCCGCGCTGGCGGCCGCCGGTTGGTTGACCGAGTTCGCCGACCGGGATCGGATCTTCGTGGTTCGCCGCGAAGGCGAGCTGCGCGTTCGTTTTCGAGCTGGCGAGATCACCGCCCTCGATCCGGCCGTGGCTCGCTTCCGGCTGAACGACGGAGACGTCGTCGTCGTGGAGTAGGCCGCATGCTGGGCGTGGCGGTGCTGGTGGCGTTGCTGGCAGCGGACGGGCCATTTGACGTTGACGGCACAATCATCGTCGAGGCTCGGGGCGGCGAGGCCCCCATCGCCTCCGGATTCGCACCGGAGACGATGGTGGTGGGGATCATCACCCCGGACCTGGGAGCGCAGTACAGCCGTCCGGGGGCGAGGCTGCGCGTCGACTACAGCCTGCGCATCTTCGCGCGCGAGACGGGCACCGGTCCCACGACCGCGCCGCTGCTTCTTCACACCGTGATTCTGGGCGGTGACCTCCGCGCCTCTCGACTGACTGACCTGCGGGCGCGCGCCACCGTGTTAGAAGGCGCGGCGGACTACGGTTACCTGCCGCAGGTGTTCGGCGCGAATCAGGCGACGCTGGTGGTGGTCCCAAAGATCTTCTCGGTCACAGGGGACGTCGGTGGCCGGCAGCGCATCAGCCGCACGACCACCCTGGAGCTTGACGTGACGGGCACACACCACCGGTCGATCGGGGACTCAGCTTTTCTCGTGACCGGGCCCAACGGGGAGGTGGTGCCGTCCGTCCTGCCTCGCTTCACGTCCATCACCGTGACGCCCGACGTCGCCCTGCGGCTGTCGGCGCGCGACACGCTGACGCTGTCGACCGCGGCCGAGTACAACTATATCTCGCCGCTCAGCTCCCTTCCGCTTGCGGGCGCCCAGTCCTCGACGTTCGCGCTGACCAGTCTGACCGTGGTCCCGGCCGTGGCCTTGCAGACCCAGGTCGCCCGGCATTCAAAGGTCGACCTGAAAGCGGGGGTGGCCGTCACGCGGGTGACCAAATCGAACGCCGCCGACACCACGATCCTGTCGCCGGTGGGTCTGGCGGGGATCGACCACCGGGTGATGGGCACGGCCGAGACGGCGCTGCACGCCACCGGCAAAGCGGAGGTTGGGTACTATCTCGATCCCATCCTGGGGACGGCGGCCTCGCGAGGAACCGCCGCGGCGGCGCTGACGGCGGTCTTCCCGCCCAGCTGGACCGTCGCCGTTCAAGGCGTGTTCTCCTCGACGCTGACCGCCCATCCACTTCCGAGTGACATGGGGCCCGTCTACTTCGACGAGGTGACCGCCACGGTGGAGATTCCGGTGCGCCACCGACTGTCGGACAGCGTGATCATGGAGTTCGGGGGCCGATGGTCCGATCGGTCACCTTACTACACCGCGCCCAACTTCGGCTTCCACCAGCGCCAGCTGTGGGCGTACGTCATGCTGATCGGAACGACCCGCGACGTCCATCGCACGACGACGCCCTGACCTGGTGCTGCCCGTCACTCCCGTCGTTCGTGAATGCGGTACTCGAGACCGCTCTGCTGGACGCGGTAGCTGGTGGCCAGGATCTGTTGCAGCTCGGGGAACTCGCGGGTGGTGTCCTTGCCGGAGGGCCAGGGCTTGTTCTCGCCGAAGTATTCGAGGACGAAGCGGGGTTGGGCGCGCTGGAATTCGTCGAGGAAGCGGCGGCGCAGCAGCTGGATGAAGGGGTGCGAGACGTGGTGATAGAAATGGAAGTCGTACATGAACCGGGTGGCCAGGCGGGCGCGCGCGATCAGCATTGCGTGGACGGCGCCGCCGGTCCAGTCGAGGGGCTGTACGGTATCGCCGGGGCGCAGCCGGGCGCGGAGGAAGGCTGCCATCTCGTCCACCTGGCCGCTCTTCACCGACGGCTGACTCAGCAGAAATAGCTTCACCGACTCGGTGAGTGGCTGGTTGGCGACCAAGGCCAGGACCAGTGCCATCTTCGGCAGCAACGCCTGGACGCGCCCGCGGGCCGCCACCACCGGCACCAGACACAGCGCCGACAGCAGGGTCAGGAAGTAGAGAAAAGGGATGTAGTGGTAGTCCCAGAACTGGCCGGCGAAGACCGGGTAGATGGCGAAGACGCCCGCCTCGGCGAGAAGGAGGCGGGTGAGCCGCGCCCGCGGCGAGGAAGGAGGGGCGTCGGACAGCACCAGGAACGAGCCCGCCCCGGCCGCCACGAACCAGGTGATCTGCCCGCCGAAGAGACGCACGCCCTTGATGAGATGGCGCAGCCGGTCCGATCCCTCGATGGTCATGTGGTAGCCGGTCATCCTCAGGTAGAGCGGCATGTACTGGCGGGACATCTCCAGCCAGGCGCCGAACCCCCCCGAGGCCACCAGCCAGGCGGCGACCAACAGGCAGGGCACAGCAAAACCGGCCAGGTACGCTCCCAGCGTGCGCGCCGCCGCCGCCGGCCCCCCGGCCTGCGCCTGCCGGAGCGAAAGGAGCTCGCCGACCGCCAGGGGAAGGAGGGCCAGCCCGGCGTGCGGCTTGATCGCCGCCGCCACCCCCAACAGCGCCCCCACCAGCAAGCGCCGCAGCGACGGAGACAGCCACGCGCGCACGTGCAGCAGCAAGGCCGCGGCCACGAACAGCGTGAGGATGGGGTCCCGCTGCAGCATCATGGCGGGCCCGTGGCTGAAGTAGGCCACCCCGAACAGAGCCACGCTACCCGCCGCCACCAGCCGGCCAAAAGGCGCCATCAGCAACCAGGTGACCCCGCCCAGCGCCAGAAACCAGAGGAGGTTGGCCACCATGAGGCCGCCGTCGCCGTACCCGAACACCCGGGTCAGTGCCAGGTGAACGATGATGGTGCCGGGAAAGCTGATCTCGAAGAGCTGCAGATACGGCCGGGTGCCGTGCTCCGCATGCATGAACGCCGAGTAGTGCGCCAGCGGCACGTCGTGCTCCGTGCGCCA